>DASXLU010000283.1:0-22525 GCA_036496065.1 Candidatus Acidiferrum sp. | reverse complement strand
GACCAGACCGGAAAATCGGTGGCGGTATCTACAAGCTGCGTCGTGATGCGCAGCCGGTTCCCCGAACGCCGCAAGCTGCCTGTTAACACGTAGGCGGCCTTCAGTTGTTGGCCGATTTGCCCCGGCGTAACCTGCTTGTCGCGAAATGCTAGGACCGTCGGTCGCGAATAGGTATTCAAACCACGGATCTTCGACAACTCGGTGATGATGTCTTCGGTAATTCCGTCGCGGAGATATTCGTCCTCCTTCACGCCGCTTAGATTTTCGAAATAAAGCACCGCCACGGATTTCATCGCGGGTTTGGCAACTCCCGACTTGGTATCGGTGAGCTCTGCCGCGCGCTTGCTGCCCGACTCCAAATCTCTCTTCAGCCGATTCAGATCCGTCTTCAGCTCGCTGGCTGTCTGGCACCGCATGGACCGATCTTTTTCCAGCAACTTCCGCAAAATATGACCGAACTCGGCTGGCACGGAGGGGTTTGCTTCAACGACCGGCACGGGTTCGCGATTTAAAATCGCGTCGAACACCACCGCCGAGGTATCGCCCCGAAAAGGCAAAGTTCCCGTCGCAAGCTGATACAAAACAGTGCCCAATGAAAATAAATCCGTCCGGGCATCTACGAGTTGTCCGCGCGCCTGCTCCGGCGACATGTAGGAAATGGTGCCCATGGCGGAACCGGGAGAAGTCAATTCTCCGCCCACCATCGTGTCCATATTCGAAGGAGTGGAGCCCACGGGCGGTATCTCGGTGCGTTCGATTTTTGCCAGGCCAAAGTCGAGGACCTTCACCTGGCCGCGGTCGGTTACAAATAAATTGGCTGGCTTGATGTCACGATGGATGATTCCCTTTGCATGGGCGGATTCCAGGGCATCGGCCACTTGCACTGCCATCGGCAGTAGCTTCTCCATGGCGAACGCTTGCCGCGTGAGCATTTCGCTGAGTGTCTGCCCTTCGAGCAGTTCCATCACCAGGAAATGTTGCCGGTCATGCTGTTCGATCGCATGAATAGTGCAGATATTAGGGTGATTTAAAGCCGATGCCGCGCGTGCTTCGCGCTGAAATCGCTCAATGAGTTGGGTGTCTTGTGCCATTTCGGCCGGCAAAAACTTTACGGCCACACGCCGCCCAAGCCGAGTATCTTCCGCCTCGTACACCACACCCATCCCACCGCTGCCTATCTTCCGGGTGACTCTATAGTGAGAGAAGGCCTGACCGACCAACGAATTATTTTCCGCCATGGAGCCACGATAGTATTCGGACCGTGCCACTCGGTCAAGTTAACTACTGCAAACGGAAATGAATTCTTATTCGAATAGACAACACGCCCGGTTTGCATGACGAAGGCTCGAAAGCGGAAGGTACGACCAACTGCTGATCGGCAAAGAAAAAGGCCAGCCGCTCTCTCAGGACGGCTGGCCCAGCTGTTTCTTCGATCAGTTCAGAATCAAGTTCCCCAAAAGATGATACCTGACTCTGTGTGCTCCTGCTTGTGGCAGAACTTGTTATGCGCGCGTGGGCTCAGAACCCGGACGGCGCAATGGCCGTCGTGCCAAATCTTCCAAGCTCGCGACACTGCGGCGAGCGGCAAGTACCCAGCGATTGCGACTAGCGGCCAAGCGAACCACGCCAGCCTCCCAAACCTTTTGGAACAGATAGAAAGCCGCGATAACTGAACCAAGCGCGGCAAAGACCAAGATAAACAACGCAAATGCCGCCAGCAATTCGCGGACGAAATAAAGCTGGGATACCGCGATCACTGCCAGGAACCACCACAACCACTTGCGGCTGATGTCTTTTTTGCTCTTGCTCATTACCGGAAGCTCCCTCTGTATGGGGCCGACCCTCTGTCTGAACTAACTGGGACCCTAGACACTTTGATGAACTGGCTGCCTGAACCGACCTAAGGTATTTCTACCCTGGATGCTCTACCCTGACCATTGGGCGGAGGCATCTTACCTGTCCTATTGAACAGGATATCGGTCTTAGCGGCCATGGTACAAAAGCATCAAAATCCCTGACAAACTATTGTCCTAGTACCTCGAAAAGTGCAGGGTTACCTCTGTAAGCTATTCATTAACAGGCTGTTACAGAGGGCCCCGAAAGCCAGAACGAACTCCGCATTTTGTTCGCCGGGAAACGCTGTACAAACACCTGTCCCTCAGTACAGGCGGTCGGGTTCCCTTTTGGCACTGGTCGATAGCCAGTTGCAGTACAGTACAGGTCCATGCCCTCTTCTGACGCCCGAGAGCAGGTGATATTTAGTACTCAGCCGCACACTCGCGTGCCCGGCGTGCACCGTTGATGAACTGGGCAAAGACGGCCGCGGCGTCGCTCCTGTTTATTGTCTTGGTAGCGCTGGGAGCAAGGACGCTGTTCGCCTGGAGTCAAATCCGGCTCATCCCCAACGCGGCGATTGCGACCGTTCCGTTTCAGAACGAGACGGGGCATATCGCGTATTCGCTCGCAAGCGGGAAGGGATTCGCGTCACCCTTCGAACGCGACACCGGGCCCACCGCCTGGCTGGCGCCTGTCTACCCAGCACTGCTCGCAGGTATCTTTCGCACGTTTGGAATCTATACGCGAGCGTCTTTCCTTGCTGCGATCTCCCTGAACATCCTTTTTTCCTGCGCCACGTGCATCCCAATTTTCCATGCCGGAAGGCGCGTCGCGGGTTTGGGTGTGGCCAGTTTGGCGGCTTGGCTCTGGGCTCTGCTCCCGAACGCGATCATGATGCCGTTCGAATGGATCTGGGACACTTCGCTTTCCGCGCTACTAGCGGCCACAATTCTGTGGGCGACGGTAGAGGTCGCGGAATCCCAACGTTTGCGCGATTGGTGTCTTTATGGGCTGCTTTGGGGGTTGGCGCTGATGACTAATCCCGCGCTGGCTTCCGTACTGCCGTTTCTGTTGGTCTGGCTCGTCTATAGAAAGCGCCAGGCAGGTCGTGCACACGCTTTCGCGAGACCGGCACTTGCAGCAGGTATCGCCCTGCTGTGTTGCATGCCCTGGACTGTTCGAAATTACCTTATATTTCACCGGTTCGTGCCGGTGCGCTCCAATTTTGGGTTTGAACTGTATATCGGTAACAACGAGAACTACGACGAACGCCGCCGCAATCTGCCGGCGACAATCACCAAGGAACGTGAAGAACTGCGTTACCTGCGAATGGGGGAGATGCCGTTCATGGACGAAGAAAAACGTAAGGCAGTGGATTTCATAAGGTCGCATCCTCGGGTCGAATTGGAGCTATTTGCCAAGCGGTGCGTGGACTTCTGGGTCGGCACTGCCATTCCGATCCAGACATTTCGGGAAAGTGGCTCATTACTAATTCGAGTGATCCTGCTGGGCAATTTCCTGTCGTTCGCGGGCGCGGTGATTGGCATCGGCGTTTTAATCAGGAATCGCAGCAGTTATGCATGCCCTTTCGCTATCTTCATAATCGCCTTTCCTATGCTCTATTACGTGACGCACACGTCGCTGCGTTACCGCCATCCAGTCGACCCTATCGCCCTGCTGCTAACCGCCATCTCCGCACACGCACTCATGCACTCGGTATCGTGGAAACGCGTGGAGGCAGACTGACGCTGCCCTGAAGTTCGCTGCTAGTTCTGGAACAGATTTGCTATCCTACGCCGCGTGCAACGCAATTTCCTGATTGATACGGATGTGGCGTCGGATGATGCAGTGGCGCTGATCATGGCACTACGCTCTCCTGACGTGCGAGTGCGCGCGATCACGACAGTTGCGGGCAACGTAGAGGTGCAACAAGCGAGCCGCAACGCCCTGTATACGGCAGAACTCTGCGGTGCGGACGTGCCGGTGTTTACGGGTGCGAAGAAGCCACTGGCGCGACCGCACGTGAGCGCTGACTGGTTCCATGGAAAAGATGGCCTGGGAGATCGGGGCTATCCGCCGCCGCGGCGATCACCTGAGCAGAAAGGAGCCATCGAAGCCATCATCGATACGGTCATGGCGCATCCGGGTCTCGTGATTGTGACGCTAGGTCCGCTGACGAATATAGCGTTGGCTTTGCAACGCGAGCCGGGGATTGCGGCCAGGGTGAGCCGATGCGTTGTTATGGGCGGGGCGCCATGCTGCGAAGGAAATGTTACGCCCACAGCGGAATACAACATCTGGTGTGACCCCGAAGCTGCGCGCATCGTGGCGCGCAGTGGGCTCCCTGTCGAACTGGTGGGTTGGCACCTCTGCCGGGGTGAAGCGGTGTTGAACCGAGCGGACATCGAGCAAGTACTCAAACTTGGTACGTCCATTGCGAAATTTGCCATTGAATGCAATACCCGCGCGCAGGAAGCTTATTTCGTGCAGACCGGAGAACATGGAATATCTTTGCCTGACCCGGTGGCGATGGCGATAGCGCTTGATCCATCGATTGTGACCTCTCAGTCGGATCACTTTTTGGACGTGGAGATCGACAGCGAACTGACGCGTGGCATGACCGCGGTCGATCGCCTTAACGTAAGCCAAGATGAGCGCAACCGGAACGTCTGGGCAGGCCATATCGGCCGCGGGCATAAGGCAAAGATTATTTGGACAATCGATAATGCTCGCTGGAAGCAGGCGCTATATCGCGCACTGAGCTAAATTGTCGAGTCTGGGGGTTGCCATGAACCATTTGCTAAGAATCCTGGGAGCTGTGTTGGTCGGCGCACTCGTTGCGAGCGTAGGAACTTGTGCGGCAGAAACCGAACCTCTGCGCGTCGCGATTGCCGGGCTGGTTCACGGGCACGTCGACGGATTTTTCGAACACTCCGCGCATCGGCCAGACATAAAAATCGTGGGAATCAGTGACCCGGACCGCACACTGTTTGACCGTTATTCGAGAAAATACAACTTAGACGCCGGGCTATACCACGCCGACATGGAAGAAATGCTGCGCAGCGTGAAGCCGCAGGCCGTGCTGATTTATTCCAGCACCTTCGATCACGCAAGAATCGTAGAAATCTGTGCTAAGCAGCATGTGTCCGTGATGATGGAGAAACCTCTGGCGGTCAGCGTAGAGCAGGGCGAAGCAATTGCGCGTGCGGCGCAGCAAGGCAAGATCCAGGTGTTGGTGAACTACGAAACCTCCTGGTATCGCAGCAATCATGCGGCTTACGAACTGGCACATTCCGGCGCAATTGGAGATATCCGCAAGGTGGTGGTGCATGACGGGCACCAGGGCCCCGTGGAAATTTCCGTCACGCCGGAATTTCTGAAATGGCTTACGGACCCCAAGCTAAATGGGGCTGGGGCTTTGTTTGATTTTGGGTGCTATGGTGCGGACCTGATGACTTGGCTGATGGACGGGCGTAAGCCTACTTCCGTCACCGCCGTCACGCAGCAAATCAAGCCCGACGTATACGCGCACGTGGATGATGAGGCCACCATCGTGTTGGCCTATCCCAGGGCGCAAGCCATCGTTCAGGCATCCTGGAACTGGCCTTTTGATCGCAAAGACATGGAAGTCTACGGAAAAACGGGTTACGTGACGACGGTTGGACACGACGACGTAAAAGTGCGCCGTCCCGGAGAAAAAGAAGCGCAGACAGTAGCAGCAGAAAAGATAGCCCCACCGTATGACGACTCACTGACCTATTTGCGCGCGGTTCTAATCGGTGGAGTAAAGCCGGACGGCTTATCTTCACTGGAAACGAATCTGATCGTGACCGAAATACTCGACGCCGCGCGGCAATCTGCCGCAACGGGAAAAACAGTGATGTTGAAACCGTAGGTTTTCTAGTTGCCTTTGAGGACGTAGCCGGGGTCGAACGGAAGCTTGCCGTCGATGCGCAGAACTTTCACCGAACTATTGATCGCGTAAACGTCGACGAGCCCGATGGCCCCGGGAGTGGCGTCGACAGTGCGCAACAGGTCTTCATCGTTATCGACAATTTTAACGACGGGACGCGACTCATTCAGCTTTGCAACCAGAGGCTTGACCTCTGCCGGCGCGACACCGAAGAGCCTCTGAACCGCACTGCGCATTTCGGCGGACTCCGGGTCGTGCATGACAATCGTAAAATTCTTGCCGTCTGGCCAGGCTTTCTGTGTGCCTTTGCACAGTTTCGCGAGATCGGCGAGCGATAGATCTTGCAGCTTGCTCCCCGCCGGAGCAATCACAGCCCAATTTTTCATGGCCGCCAGAAGCGGCGCAACGGAAATTACTGCGAGACAAACTACTACAGCCAACTGAAGCGAACGTAGGCGACGGTCTTTCATCACTCCCCACACAACCTTTCCGGGTAGGTTAGGGATAGTGTCAAGAATGCCGGGAGTGCGCACAAGTATCTGCTACGAGCCGTGTGCCCAACTGACGACGACCCTGGCGCAACATGTAATGGAAGCGGCACCGCTTGGAAACTGCGCACACCTGTACCTCGGTCCAGTATCGACACATAAGGGGCCAACGGTACCTTCAAGCCTGTCCCAGACTTTGCTCTTGCGAAACAATTGAGGAGTCGTGTGGTTATGAAACATATAGCAGCGAAGGGGCTTTTCCTGATGTTACCGGGCCTTCTGGCTGCGCCAAGCTGGGCGCAGCAGCAGCCGGCTCACCTTACTGCGGCAAAGGCGCGCACCGCCAAGCCCGCCGTGAAGGTAACGCCGTCCGCACAACTGCTTTTTGGCTCGCTCGGTATCGCATCGAAGTCGGTCGAAGCACGCCAGCAGTTAGAGATGGCTCTCGACCAGTATGAGAATGCGCAGTACGCGGACGCCATCCTGCACGCGCAAAAAGCCACTGAAAAGGACCCCAATTTCGCGTTGGCCTATGCAGTCTGGTCGTATGCGGGGCGGTGGATTGGAGCAGCACCTGACGCGCTACAGAAGGCGCAGGCTCTCTCGGCCAAGACTGCTCCCGATGAGCAATTGCTGGTCAAGTTCATGACCGGTACGCAGCAAGCTGATGCGATGCCCGCCATCGTCGCCATGAACGATTTGGTGAAAGCGCACCCCAAAGACAAGCACGTCCTGTATCTTGCGGGTGAGTGGCTGTTCTTTCAGCAAGATTACCCGCGCGGACGCCAATTGATGGAAACTTCACTCGAACAGGATCCTAAATTTCCGCCAGCACTGAACACGCTGGGATACGCCTACGTCGAATCGATGGACCCGCAACCCGCCAAAGGAATCAGCTTGCTGCGCAGGTACGCAGATGTGCTGCCTGACGACCCGAATCCACAGGATTCGCTGGGCGAAGTGCTGCGTATGACCGGAGACGATGAAGGTTCCCTGGCCCACTACGCTGCTGCATTGGAGATTTCTTCCAGCTATGTGCCTTCGCAATACGGCCGGGGCGATACCTACACGCTCATGGGGAAATACGGTCAGGCCCGCGCGGAATACGACAAGGCACGGGCTATGGCTTCTGATACGCACGACCGGCTGCACATCGAATTGCAGAAAGCCCTGGTGTATTTCTGGGAAGGCGACCTGGGCAGCGGACGCCTGGAACTTGCAAAACTTTCAGGCAAGGCTGCCGAAGCCAAAGACGCGATGGCGCTATTTGACATTGACTATGCGCGTATACTGTTGGCCCCCGACACCAAAGGCGCACGCGAAATTCTCACCGCCACCGAAACGCGTCTGGCCACCGTTCCGGAAGACATGCTGCCATCGGAACGCAACAGCGAGTACGCCAACGTGCTGCGCGAGGAAGTTCGACTGGCAGTCGTGAACCACGATCTCGCCAGTGCCGAAACGCTGACGCACAAACTCGAGGAATTGGCTGCGGCAAGTCGCGATCAAAAAGTGGAAAGCATTTACGAGTCGGCACACGGATACTTGATGTGCGCAAACGGCGATTTTGTAAACGCCGTCGACGAACTCACTTCTGACCTACACTCACCACTGGTTGTGCAGCAGTTAGTGGCAACCCAAGAAAAACTGAACAATGCGGACGGCGTGGAAAAAGCAAAGACGCGCCTGAAGTATCTCCGGACGCCAACGGCAGAGTGGTTCGTAGTGACGAAGGCTAATTCGGAAGCTGCAAAGAGCGCCGCAAACTAACGACGGCCTTTAAATCCGACTAACAAATATCGTCTTCAAAAAACGCTCCGCGGGTAAATTCGCGGAGCGTTTTTCTTGGCTCGCTAAAGCCACTTAGAACTTCGGGTTACCCCACGTAACGCGCAGACCGGTCGACAGTAACAGGTCATTTCCCTTCAACCCGGGCGGCGGATAGCTGATATAGCGGTCGCTGAAAGTGAGTTGCCAACTAAGCCATGCCTTCATTTGCGTGGCGAAAGTGGTGTCGAACTGATAGCGATAGTCGCCAACGTGCGAGAGGTTGGGATAAAACGAAAAACGTTCGGTGAACGTTGTACGCTTCGAGAATTTCTGGTCAAGTTCTTCGCCGACGACAACTTCCGCACTGTCCAAGACCCGTGCTGCAATCGGAACCGGCGGCGGGCCGGGGTTAATGTAGGACGAGAATGAATCGCGATCGTAGGTTATGCCGCCGAACACATCGAAGAGCGTGCGATCATTCTTGATCACGTGATACCCGAAACCGCCACCAAATACGCTGCGCAGATCAAGGTTTTGCAGTTCGTTGGTTTCGAAATCGGCAATTCCGAAGACGAAAGTTCGGGGAGAGAGGTTGTAGTCGAAGCGAGCGCCAGCCCGGAGAGCATTCGCGGTGGTGCGGTTTGGTGGGCTGGTGTCGTCGTTCGCGTAGATATAGGTGCTATACAGGGTCAATTTGTCGCGCGGTGTATCCCGGATTGCTTTTGCGGACAGGGTGTAACTTGCGGTCGCAGAATTGCCGCGCGTAAGCGCCAGTCCGGTATCAAATATTCCGGCCCAAAAATAGTTCAGGCGCGGATGAGCCAATTTCTCAGCTTGGACATCGTAGGCCTTTTGCTCGGCATCGTTGCGCACGGCGACGATGGTATCTTTGCTGGCGCCTGCCTCTGCGCTCGGTACTCCGGCAACTTCAAACTTTCCGTCATGGGTGACGATTTTACCGGAAAGGCGCTTGCCGTCTTTCAGTGTGAGATTCAAACTTTCAGAGGATTCGATCCCGGTGATTGCGTCCCACTGAATGGTCACGTCGCCAGCGAAATCGGTTTTCAAAAGAAGAGTTTTGCCATCACCGGAAACGATGCTACCGGTAAGTCGATCACCATTTTTTAATGTGACTTGATCCGCGACCGCTACGGACGCCAGTAAAAACAACACTAGCAGGGACAGGACACTACGACTCATTGCGCCTCCTAAACGATAAACTTCGAGAAAATCAACAGCCGGGCGTCATTCGGGCGGGCGGACCGAAGAAACTTGCGAGAACTCGCCGAGCGAGCGAATAAAACAAGGCCCTGAGTCTAATGAATTCGAAAGCTGTCCGCAATTACATTCAACGCCAAAAATCACTTGGGATGTGGCGCAGTTATCGGAGAGAGGCATCAAATTCGATATACTTTTATTAGACCAAATTGCGAAAGCGCGTTGCTGACGACGCCGTGAAAGTGCCATTGGTCACGCGTTGGTCAAATTCTGAGGGCAGGGTCGCATGAAAATGAGTCGGCTCGTAATTTTCCCAGTAATTCTGGGACTGGGCTTGATGTGCGGTGGATGCGCGCCTCAGGTCAAACAGGACGCTGGCACCGGATCAGCGCAACTGACGCCGACGCGCCAGACCCTTGTTTTCATGACCGACTTCGGAACGGCCAATGATTCCGTGGCGATCTGCAAGGCTGTGATGTACAACATCGCTCCGGATCTGCGTATTCGCGATATTACTCACTCAGTGACACCGTTTTCGATTGAAGAGGGGGCGCGATTTTTTGAAGCTGTGACACCATACTATCCGGCGGGCACGGTTTTTGTTGGAGTGATTGATCCGGGTGTTGGGACGACGCGCAAGGCTGTGGTCGTAAAAACAAAGAAGGGGCAGTTCTTCGTAGTCCCAGATAACGGGCTGGTCTCACCGGTGGTGGACAGGGACGGCCTCGAAGGCGCACGCGAAATCACGAACACTGGCTGGATGATCGGAGACAAGGTCTCCTCTACATTTCACGGTCGCGATATTTTTTCCCCGGTCGGCGCACATCTGGCGGCTGGCGGAGATTGGACACTGATAGGCCCTGAGGTGCAGCAGTTAGTTCGTCTTACGCCAAAAGCTGCAACGATCACCGACAAAGGTATCGATGGCGATGTGATTGGTTTGGATGATCCGTTTGGCTCGCTAATTACCGATATTCCCGGAGAAGAATTCAACAAGCTCGGCTACAAGCTCGGCGATAAAATTACCGTGCAACTGAATAAGAAGCCTTTTGCGGCTCCATTCGAAAAGACGTTTATGGACGTACGGGTAGGCGAACCACTGCTATACGTGGACTCGAGGGGCCGAGTCAGCTTGGCCGTAAACGAGGGTAATTTCTCGCAGATAAATAAAATCGCGCCGCCAGCAAAAATTTTCATTCCTAAGAAAGCAATAGCCGCCAGACCAAAAGCAAAATAGCGCAATCAGTCGAGCACTATCTCAAATTTTCAAAGTAACGATCTAATCCCATTCAGCGGCCAGCGCCCCCCGCCGTTTTCGGAGTTTCTTGTTTCTCCTCAGTATCTTGTTTGCTGCTGGCGCCGGTCTTATCTTCTGTGCGCCTTTCGGGATTGGCTGGTTCCTTGCCTTTCGAGATCTTTCCGCCTTCTTGCTTGGAATCACGATCGTCGCTGGCAGGCTGGCTTCCCATTTTCTGCTCTTGAGCGGTCCTTTTTTCGGTTTGAAGTTGATTCTTCTCTTTCCCGTTTTCGTCCTTAGCGCTTTCGGCAGAGGCGGCAGGTTTCCGTGCCTCAGGTTTCGCCGCTGGATTCTCGTCAGGCTTTTCGGCTGGTTTAACGGGTGAGAGCAAATGATTGATCCTCGCCCTGGCCGCGCGCCAGCGTACACTGCTCGCATTCCCGGCTTGATCGAGGTGCTTAGCGAGTTCCTCATCGGTGGCGATGCCTTTGGCCCTTAGGAGTTGCAGCGTGGCCGTGCTCCGCGTTTCGAGATCTTCCAGGAGAGAAAACAGGTGCTCAAATATTTCCTTTGCTGTTTCGTTGTCCATTGGCCGCGCTCCTTCACCCAAATTCTTTGATGCGAACGATCCCAGCCCGGGCGCTTGCCGCTGTGGGCCAAGTGCATCAACTACTTCTCGCGTGGAAGCCTTTAATCGTGCATCTAACGCTCAGTCGAAATCAGCAATCCAAGTTCGTAGGCCGGATTTGCTTTTTGGCGCAGACGGTCCGAAAATCGTGGAGATTCAGAGAAAAGAGGCACCATGGCTGAAGCGGTGATTGTTTCTTCGGTGCGTACGCCGGTAGGTCGCGGTTATAAAGGGTCGTTGCGGACGACGCGCCCGGACGACCTGGCAGCATTGGTAATCAAAGAGGCTTTGGCACGGGTGCCCGGTCTGGACCCCAAAGAGATTGACGACGTGATTCTGGGCTGCGCGATGCCGGAAGGCGAACAGGGTATGAATGTTGCGCGCATTGCGGCGTTGCGGGCAGGTTTACCAGTGGAAACGTCCGCGATGACGGTGAATCGCTTCTGTGCAAGCGGGCTGCAAGCCATCGCTCAGGCAGCCGAGCGCATTCGTAGTGGCGCGGCACAAGTGATCGTCGCGGGCGGGACTGAGTCGATGTCGATGGTGCCGATGGGCGGAAACAAGATTTCGCCGAATCCGTGGTTGGTGGATCACTACCCAGACGCATATATCAACATGGGGCTGGGCACGGAAAATATTGCGCGCAAATTTGGCATCACACGGGAACAGGCGGACAACTTCGCCGTTGCTTCTCACAAGAAAGCAATGGCCGCCCTCGCTGCGGAGAAATTCAAGGATGAGACCGTACCCGTGGAAGTAAAGATCACATCGATGCCCACGAACGGAAATGGCTTGTCGAAGGGAAAAGCGCCGGCGAAACCGGCTACGCAATCTTTCGTTTTTGATAAAGACGAATTGCCGCGGCCAGAGACTTCAATGGAAGTGCTGGCCGGCCTAAAGCCAGCTTTCCATGTGCAAGGAACGGTCACCGCAGGCAACAGTTCGCCGATGAGCGATGGAGCCGCAGCGGTAGTGCTGATGTCGGACGCGAAGGCAGCTCAACTGGGATTGAAGCCGCAAGCCCGCTTTGTGGCTTACGCCACAGCAGGGTGCCCACCAGAAGAGTTTGGCATTGGTCCTGTGTACGCGATCCCGAAAGCGCTGCAACAGGCGGGATTGTCGCTGAGCGATCTGGCTGTCGTGGAATTGAATGAAGCATTCGCGGCACAGTCGCTGGCGGTAATTCAGCAGGCAAATTTGGATGCGGAACGCGTGAATCCCAATGGCGGCGCGATCGCCTTGGGCCATCCGCTAGGCTGCACGGGCGCCAAACTGACAGCATCCTTGGTGCGCGAACTAGCCAGGCGCAACGCACGCTACGGCATGGTGACGATGTGCATTGGTGGCGGCATGGGCGCCGCGGGTATTTTCGAGAGAATCTCGTAGAGAGGTTGCCGCCAGACCGCGTCATGCAGAGGGCTCAAGCAAAAGGCCAGCTTTGACCTTCTAAATTGAACCTGGAGCTGTCCCTAGCCCTGCTAGGCCTTCGCTTGCCAGAGGCCGACCGTGTTGCCCTCGGGATCTTGCATCCAGGCGAATGTGCCGGTGGGGATGCTCACCGGGGGAACCAGTGTTTTCCCGCCGAGGGATTCCGCTTTCTTGAGATATGCGGCGACATCTTCCACGTCAACATAGAAGATCGTGTACTGATGCGGCTCGTGGCCTAATGAAGTGATGTGACCGCCGATGCCGGTGAGTTCCGGGCCGATCATGACTGCGGGGCCGACCGCCTCCGTTTTCCAATCAAACATTTTTGAATAAAATTCCTGGGTTTTCTTCGAATCGCGACAGCCAATTTCAAAGTGCACTACGGGGCGTCCCATGAGCGATGCCTCCCGGAGAATAAAGATGCGCGTCGAAGTGTGCCACACGCGACCTGTTTTTGCACTTGATCCATTTCTACTCCGAGAGGGCGCGATTCGCCGTGAACCAGGGGTCCGTGGTTAGCCAGCCGCGTACACCTAGAGTCCTATTGCGTGGCAACAAACCCAAGGGTAGAATTTCCGGACCGTTTTCAAACGGTTGTTTGAATTTTTATTGAGCGGCACTGCGCCGGCAAGGAGCACGGATTATGGCGACCTCGGTCCTGACAAAACCCGCAGCCAAGGGTGGCAATTTTCTACTGGAATCCCCTGCCCCACAGGACGTCTTCACTCCGGCTGACCTGACTGACGACCAAAAGCTCATCGGACAAACGGCGGAAGAATTCGTGATCAAAGAAGTTTTTCCGCTGATCAAGGACTTGGAAGCCAAGAAACCCGGCCTCATGCCGCAACTCGTCAAGAAAGCCGCCGAGCTCGGCTTAATGAGCGGAGGCACGCCCGAAGAATATGGTGGCGCGGGATTGGACAAGATTGCTACGACGGTGCTGACCGAAAAGCTCTCCATTTACGGCGGCTTTGCCGTGACCCACGGTGCGCACGCGGGCATCGGCACGTTGCCGATTGTCTACTTCGGAACGGAAGAACAGAAAAAGAAGTATCTCCCCAAGCTGGCGACTGGAGAACTGATTGGTGCGTACTGCCTTTCCGAACCGCAGGCCGGCAGCGACGCTCAGAACTCGCTGACGCGCGCGGAGCTCAACAAGGAAGGCACGCACTACATTCTGAACGGGCAAAAAATGTGGATTACCAACGGCGGATTTGCCGACTTGTTCATTGTATTTGCCAAGGTGAATGGGGAAAAGTTCAGTGCATTCATTGTGGAAAAGAACTTCCCCGGCTGCAAACCCGGCAACGAAGAGCACAAAATGGGCATTCACGGCAGCTCCACGACACCGGTCTTCCTGGAGAATTGCCAGGTGCCCAAGGAAAATCTGCTGCATGAAATTGGCCGCGGGCACATTGTGGCATTCAATGTTCTGAACGCGGGACGCTTCACGTTAGGCGCTTCCGGGGTGGGCGGCGCAAAGTATGTGTTGAGCGCAGCCTCCAAGTACGCCAAGGAACGCAAAGCATTCGGCAAGCAAATTGGCGAATTTGGCTTGATGAGAGAGAAATTGGCGGAGATGGCCGTGCAGATTTTCGCGGTGGAGTCGATGATCTACCGCAGCGCAGGCAACATGGAAGCTGCGATGCATGCGGCGGCGGGCTCGGGCGATAAAGTGCAGAACACCATGAAAGTACTGGAAGAATACGCCATCGAAAGTTCCACCGCGAAAGTTTACGGCAGCGAGATGCTGGATTTCGTGGTGGACGAAGCGGTGCAGATTTTCGGCGGTTATGGCTTTCACGAAGATTATCCTGTGTGCCGCGCGTATCGCGATTCGCGCATCAACCGGATTTTCGAGGGCACCAACGAAATTAACCGCATGCTGATTGTGCAGATGCTGATGAAGCGCGCTATGGGTGGACAACTACCGTTGATTCCGGCGGCCATGAAGCTCGCTGACGAGATTCTCGCCGGTCCTTCGTTCGAGGAAACCCCGGAAGGCGTTCTGGCAGAAGAAGCGCGTACCGTGGCAAATGCCAAGAAGATGTTCTTGCAAGCGGCAGGCGGCGCGGTACAGAGATTCCGCGAAAAGTTGGCCGATGAGCAGGAATTGATCGGCGCCCTGGCGAATATCGTTATGGAGATTTACGCCATGGATTCGGCGCTGCTTCGCACGCAAAAAGCCGCCGCGGCTAAAGGCGAAGCCGCGAACGCCGTGATGATCGACGCAACGCGTGTGTTTATCGCTGACGCAGCGGAGCGCGTGGACCACGAGGCAAAGCGCGCCATCGCCGCCGTACACGAAGGCGACATGCTCATGACCCAGATGGCCGTGCTGAAGCGCTTCGGGAAGCGGTCCGCGGTGGATACTATAGCTCTAAGGCGCCGAATCGCTGCGGCGGTTCAAGCTCAAGACAGGTATCCGTTCGAAGGCCGATAGCTTTCTTCGTCGGCTGAGCCGATGGCCCGTTGACAACAGGCGGCGCAGAAGCCCGCTGCGGGCTTGATTTGCGCAAACTCCAGAAAAGATAAGCAGAAGGACAACCAGGAAAGACCGTAATTGGACTTGGATCTGCGAAGAGCAGTAAGAGGCATGGAAACCTTGCGACGGCGATTGTACCCTTATGGAACAGGTTGCGGCCCAATTGGGGTCGTGACCTTCCGGACACATAGGGGATGCCGAAAACCTTGCCAATTTGGCACTCCACTAAACTAGATGGGCTAACTAGTACCAGCTTTTAAGCGTTCCGTCGTTCCGTATGCGAAATTTTCCACGCTCTCTGGTCCTTACGACCGTGGCCCTCCTGGCGCTCCAGTGCACCAATGCGCTGTTCTTCGGCCACACGGCCCAAGGATCCCTTTTTGGGAATCTACTACAGATTACGTCCAGCTTCCTCGCTGCAGCCATGTGCTTTCGCGCTGCGCGAATACAGCCGGGCTTCAGCCGGGCATTCTGGAGCATCGTAGGTTTTGGAGTCGGCATGTGGGGAGTTTCCGACCTCGGTTGGAGCTTCTACGAACTGGTCCTGCACACAGTTCCACCCGCGGGTTCGATGATTCGCTTCCTGTTTGACTCGCAAGGCATGTTTTTCGTGATGGCGATCTTCCTGGATCAGGAGAAAACCGACGCCGAAGTCGAACCCGAAGAAGCCCTGGATTTTGTGCAGATCGGCATCCTTTTCTTCCTTATTTATTTCGGCATGTACTACCTTCCGGCCCTCACGCTGCCTGCCAAGGACGCACTATCTCGCGAGATCTGGGTTGGGACAGTTGGGAATCTGGCAATCATTCTGTTAGCGGTGTTGCGGTGGCAGCGAGGCCGCTTACCTGGCGTCCGGAAGCTGTATGGTGGCCTCGCGCTCTATCAAGTGATTTATTCGCTGGGCGCGCTAAGCGCAAACTTTGTGCCGATTGTTCGCGATTCGCCGACTGGCACGTGGTTCGACTTCAATTGGTCGGTTCCTATGTTATTTGGAGCCCTTTGGGCTGCGACCTGGGAACCGCAAGTGGCACAGACTGCGCGAAGCCGCGTGCGCGTGAAATCCCTGCCAGAGATTCTTTTTACCAATGGCATGTTTGCCTTCGTGCCGCTGATCATTGCGTTTCAGGTAGCGCAGCTAGGGCCGGGCTGGAAATTAGTTCGCTTCGGGCTCTTATCTGTGTCTTTCGTTTGTTATGCCGCTCGAATTGGTTTAACGCAATATCGCCAACAAAAAGACGAAGAAACAGTGCGGCGGCAATCTCTGGCCATGGATTCTTCTATCGACGGCATCGGCATCATGGACGAAAACGGCCTGCACGTTTATGCGAACTCGGCGCTTGCGCGGATGCTCGGTTTCGAATCGGCCGAACGCATTATCGGGCAGCCGTGGCGGGTGGTGTACGCGTTTCAGGAAATGGACCGGCTAGAGCCGGAGATTCGCAGGTCGCTGGCGCAAACTCGCCGCTGGTCCGCTCCCATCTCGTTGCGGCGCCCGAACGGCAGCAAGATTCCCGTGGAACTAACCGTAGCCGGCATGCCGGACGGGGGCACAGTTTGCGTTTCCCGCGATCGCTCAGAGCGCGAAGAATCGCAAAAGGCTCGCGAAGACGCGGAAGCGAAATATCGGATGCTGGTCGAGCAGGTGAATGCAATCACCTACATCGCTGAGATTGGAATCGATGGCCAATGGTATTACGTAAGTCCGCAGGTAGAAGGGATTTTGGGTTACTCGCAGGAGGAATGGCTTCTGGCCTCAAGTGCTTGGTCGCAGTTCATCCATCCGGATGATCTCCCTACAGTGATCGCTGCAGAAGAGGCGAGCAAGCTGGGTGAGCAATTTCAAGCCGAATTCCGTGTGAGGAGAAAAGATGGCCGCGAAGTTTGGCTCAACGACACAGGAGTGGTGGTGCAAGGCAGCGGTAAACATCCGGTGATGGAAGGAATCATGGTGGACATCACCGATCGAAAAGCGCTCGAGACGCAGCTACAACAGTCTCGCAAGATGGAGGCAGTGGGTCGTCTGGCGGGTGGAATCGCTCACGACTTCAACAATCTGCTGACTATCGTAACCGGTTACACGGAGTTGGCATTAAGCCGCCCGGCACTTTCCGCGGAATTGCGTGCGGATATTGATCGTATCGAAAGTGCTGCCGGGCGAGCAGCGGCGCTGGTAAGGCAATTATTGGCGTTCAGCCGCAAGCAGGTCTTGCAACCTAAAGTGCTGGACATGAACAGCATCGTGCTGAACATGGACAAGCTTTTGCGGCGTTTGATGGACGAGAACATTGAAATGATTACGCGGGTTCAGGACAACGTTGGGAAAGTGAAAGCCGATCCCGCGCAGATCGAACAGGTCTTGATGAATCTGGTTGTGAATGCCCGAGATGCGATGCCTAGCGGCGGACGCCTGGTGGTGGAAACCATGAATGCGGATCTTAGTTCCGCATATGCGAATGAGCATGTGACGGTGAAGCCGGGACATTACGTCATGCTGGCGATTTCCGACACCGGCGTTGGCATGGACGAGGAAACGGTCGCGCACATCTTCGAACCATTCTTTACGACCAAGGAAAGCGGGCGTGGAACTGGGCTGGGGCTCTCCACCGTGTACGGCATCGTGAAGCAAAGTGGCGGATACGTTTGGGTCTATAGCGAACCGGGCAAAGGAAGCACGTTTAAGGTGTATTTGCCGAGGGTCGATGCACAGATCGAGGCTCCATCGGTTGTGCAATTCCAGTCACAGGCATTGCGAGGATCGGAAACGATTCTGCTCGTTGAAGATGAAGAAGCGGTACGCGAACTTATCCATACAGTGCTGACGGCACAAGGGTATGACGTGATTCCGGCGCGCGATCCACAGCATGCCGAGAAAATTGTTGGCTCGTATGCCCGCGAAATTCATATGCTCCTGACAGATGTTGTCATGCCCGGAATGAGCGGCCGCGAACTGGCAGCCCGTGTGAGCGCTCGAAGGCCCGGCATCCGTGTTCTGTATATGTCTGGCTACACGGACAACGTGATTACTAGCGGCGGGATGCTGGAAAAGGGTTTGGCTTTTCTGCAGAAACCGTTTTCGCCAGGACTGCTGGTGCAACGCGTCCGCGAAGTTTTAAGCCAGACGCCTGCGGTGTAAGACAAGGCGTTTGCCAGTCTGACGACAATCATTCATTACGGTTTCGGCGGCGGGTCCGTAGACTCCTTAGGCTTACCAATCATGTTCAGCGTTTCCACATTGAACTTCTTGTAGTCCGAGTATCGGGTCGCCACGTTCACCTTCAAACCTTTTACTAGTAACACGCGCACCCCGATGTGCGCCTCTTCATAGGTGGGCAGCCAGACTTCATTGTTCACGTAGCTTTGTTCGAAAATGAAGCTGGTTCCCTTTTGTAGATTGGCCAACAGGCCCCCGCCGATGTGAACGTCGCTGACGAAATAGGCTTCCAGGCGAACGACGTCGAGGGCTCTTTCGTCGACCCAGATCACGCCAGCGAGTTCCTTGACAACGCGTTCTTCAAGATTCTTGGGCTTATATTCTGGATTCGGCTCGAAATCGAAGACGAGAACATCTTGCCCGCGAAAACGCTCGCGCCTCGGATTCACAAACTGGCAAGCCCTCAGGAAAACTTCGATTCCCGGATCCTCATTGTCCTTGCCCTCTTTTCCTTCTTCTTTGGCCTTTTCTTCCTTCGCATCTTTTTTCTGAGCCTTTTTTTGATTCTCTTCGATCTCCTTGCGTGTCTTTTCCTCTTCCTTCTTCTGCTCGTCAGCGCTCAAAGGCTTGCCATCTTTTTTCACCAGCGTCGAAATTTCATCGCCGTTCAAATAAAAGAATGTGTAATCCTTCTGCTCTTTCTTGGTGACCTGACCATTTTTGTCGTATTCCGTCTCTTCTTCAAAGCGCGCGCCAGCGTAGTTCTCGCGAATCTTATCGATTTCTTTCTGATTTTTGTCGATTTCCTCAAAAAGCTTTTTTAAATCCGGCAGCTGAACCTGTGATTTCTTGGGAAAGTCGAATACGCGTTCGCCGATTGTTTCGTTGACGTTAGCCTGCGCAACATGAATTGGATAGACGTCGCTGCCGTGATGCAATTCGATGGCGTACGGCACCTTTAATCCACTTACCGGGCGATAGTCGGCATAGTCGATTTCCTGAGGAACATCCGCCAAAATGCTCCGTTCCTGAACGATCAGATGGGTCTGTGGATCAAAGAAAACTTCCCAATGAATGCCGGTTGGATAGGTTAGTTCGACCTTTAGCGCATCTTTGCCGTGGACCTGTGTGGTTCCCTTGAACGCGGCCCCCACCTTTTTCTTGGCCAGGCTCTGCAAACGTGTGTTGTAGTATTGCCCGGCGGCTTCCAGTTGTAGCGCCTCCTGTCCCAGCAAGGTGCTGATTTCTCCATCCTGCCCCTGATGCCATGCGGATTTGCCGTTATATGCTTGAATGAACGTTTTCCCCTGCAGACGCAATTCGGAGTAGTAGCGATTAGGCTCTTTGATTTTCAGTGTGTACGTGCCCGAATTCGCGTCGGTTGCCGATCCTACCGTGCCATCGAACGAGACCGTTTGTACGCGCGAAACAACTTTCTTGCCGCCAATGGCTTTCAGATATTGGTCGATGATTTTATCAGCGTCTTGGGCCACGCAAAGCGAACCAGCGGAAAGGACAAGAAAGACAGCGACGAGCATGCGGGAGACTTTGGGCATGACAGTCCACTTGTAAATACGCCAAGAGCGGAGAAAAGTTGCAAGGTTTTATCGATTTTCACGTGCAAAACAGTCCGGCTGGTAAGTGCCGAACCCTGATTGTGGCACCAGGAAGTCTATTTTGTGCTTTTGGGACGGTTTTTGTACTTTTCGTACAGTTCGCGCTGCTTATTGTCGGTGGAAGTGAGCTCACCCTTGATGAACAGGTACTTAACTTCGGTTGTCACTTCCAATGGATCGCCGTTGGTAACGATCAAGTTCGCGATCTTCCCGGTTTCGATGGTGCCCAACTGCGAATCCAGGCCGAAAATCTGTGCGGGATAGAGCGTAACCGCCTTCAGGCCATCTTCGGGACTTAATCCATGCGCCACAGCATTGGCTGCCTGTTGCCCTAGGCGCCTGGCGAAACCGTTGTCGAAGCTGCCGAAGGCAATTTTCACGCCGGCGGACTGCAGCTCGGCGGGTTGCGTAAGCAAGCGATCGTACGAATCATCTTCTTCTAAAGGTTCGGCCAGCGTGGGACCGAGAATCACGGGAACGGAGCGGGAACGAAGTAGGTCTTTGAGTTTCCAAGCCTGGGCGCCTCCGGCAAGAATCATTTTCAGCCTTTGTTTATCGCAAAACTCGACGGCATCGCGGATCTCGCGTTCCTTGTCGGCAAACACGAGAACGGGCATCTCGCCGCGAATCACTGGCGCAAGCGACTCGAGCTTTACGTCACGCTCGAATGTGGACCCGCCGGATTTTTCCATCGCCTGCGCATAGTGCCGCGCCTGGCCGATCCAATCTGCGAGCTGATCGATCTGCTTGTCGTATTCTTTCTTCGCGTCCGTATAAGACTTTTCCTTAATCGAAAACGTCGAGAAGTCGAACGCACGCAGCTCGATTCGCGGCCAATCAATTACCATCGCGGCATTCTTACGGATCAGCATGTCGTCGATCGTCCACCCAGCCATGTGGATCGCCGATGCTTGGCCGCCAAGCAGCGAGGCCGAGCCGCCACTGTCGAAGCCTCCGCTGGCCGGAACCGCCAGGACTTCCGTGATGCCCGCCGCGCGAGTGACGGGAATATGCGCGCTCGAAGGCAATACCGCGGTCGCCGCCACAACATCGGGGTTAAACAATCCGGTCTCCGTCGTGTCGACCGTTGCGCTGACCGCGCCAATTTCGCGTAGGCCCATTTGCGTGATCGGATCGAAGAGCCCGGGATAAACCTGCAGTCCTTGCGCGTCAATCACCTTCGCAGATGCAGGAATTTCGACATTACTTCCAACAGCCGCTATTTTGCCGTTGCGGATCAAGACGGTTCCTTCTTCAATGGGTGATCCCGCGAGGGTATAAACCTTCACATGCGTGATCGCGTAGTCCGTTGCGGCAGTCGATTGAGCGAACGTTCCCGTAGTCCACACTAAAGTTGCTGCGCAGAGAATTGCCGTGCCCGCAACAAACGACGCTCGGCTCACAGAGCACCGCCTTTATCGCTGCCCATTTGCGGCGGCTTCGGTTTCTCGTCGGGTTTCTTTTCCGCAGGCTTGGAGGCATTCCCCTCTGGCTTTTTCTCGGCATTCTTTTTTGCTTTCGCTACCAAATCCTTCTTCTCCTGCTCGAGTGCCGCACGGCCCGCCAGGTCCTTGGCGCGATCGAAATACACGCGACCGTCAATCAAGGTTTTTTGCACGACGGCATAATCGCTCATGGGGTCGTGATTATAGATGACCAGATCGGCGTCCTTACCGACGTCGACACTGCCGACTCGCTTGTCGATGCCCAACTGCATCGCCGGATTAATCGTGACCATTTTCAGCGCTTCATCGTGGCTTAATCCGCCGTACAGCATGGATTTTGCTGCTTCCTGATTAAGATGGGTGGCTTCGGCCGCGTCGTCTGAATTAATAGAAACCAGCACGCCGCGCCTTGTCATCAGCGCCGCGTTGTAAGGCACCGCATCGTAGGCTTCCACTTTATAAGCCCACCAATCGGAAAACGTGGAGGCACCGGTTCCCGCAGCAGCGATTTCGTCGGCCACCTTATAGCCTTCCAGAACGTGTTGCAGCGTTTGGATGTGAAAGCCGAATTCCTTGGCCACTCGCAACAACATCAGAATTTCGTCTTCCCGGTAGCAGTGCGCGTGCACATAGCGCTTGCCTTCCAGAACCTCAACGAGCGGATCGAGTTTCAGATTACGTCTCGGCGGAATCAGATTCTTTTCGCCGGCCTTCGTGCGCCTGTTATAGGTATCCCAGGTATTTTTGTAGTCGCGAGCCTCAGTGAAAGCGGAGCGAATCGTTTCTTCGACTCCCATACGGGTCGTCGGATATCGATCCGGAAAATTCGAGCCGCGGAGGTTAGAGCGTTTAGGATTCTCTCCCAGCGCGAATTTGATGCCTGGCAATGCACCTTCGAATGGCAGCTTGTCGGCGGGTTGACCCCAACGCAGCTTGATGACGACGGTTTGTCCGCCGATGGCGTTAGCCGAGCCGTGAAGAATGTTTGCTGTGGTGACACCGCCAGCGAGATCACGATAAATGGCAACGTCTTCGGAATTGAGCACGTCGGCTATGTTGACCATCGACGACACAGAGACGCTGCCCTCGTTCACAGAACCATCGACCGCAATGTGCGAATGGCAATCGATGATGCCGGGCGTGACGAATTCTCCCGCAGCGTCAATGACTTGAGCATCCGAGGGCGCCTTTATATCGCCGCCGACGGCTGCAATCTTTCCATCCTTAATAAGGATGTCGCCCTTCTCGATTGTGCCGTGAGAAACCGTCAGGATTGTAGCGTTGTGAATCAGAAGAACGGACGGTGGAAC
>DASXLU010000282.1:0-13378 GCA_036496065.1 Candidatus Acidiferrum sp. | reverse complement strand
ATTGCAGCAGAAGCCGCCAGCGCGCAGATAACCAGCGTTAGGATCACAGTGGCGTTGCGCGGAGCGAAGATACCGAAGCTGACGAAAATGGTCACCAGCCACGATGTCACGACCATCAACAGGGGAATCGATATTGAAGTTCGCTCTGACTGGAGATACATCAACCACTAAGTCTTTTTTAAGGCGAGAATCGTGGATAGGAGTTGGGCTTTAGTGGACGCCTGGGCACCATTCTTCGGTTCAAGCAGTTCTAGCTGCTTAGCTCTGGCCAGTCTTCGGCGGCTTGAGTTCAAACGATTGCGACTTCTCTGGCCAAATCCGATCGACAGCATCCTCAACAAACTGGCGGGCTTCAGTACGAGTCGGTTTTGTCTCAGGACCGTAGGTTGAGAGCAAATCATTGAGGAGGACAATCTGCGAAGACATCTCGGCAACCTGTGTTTTTTCCCCGTCATAGAAGGTCTTCGCCGAAGAGACGAGCATTCCAAGCACCAGGCCAGTCATGGTGACGATAAGACCAATGGCAAGCCTTACTGTATCTTTCGCCTCCGGCACGAAATGATTCTCTGGCGCGGCTCGTCGAATAGCAATACCAACAAGTGCGCCTGCGAAGACAAGTGCAAACACCTGGAAGCTCACCACCAAAGCGTGCATAGACTTTGACTCTCCTTCTGCCTTAACCAATCAATAAATTGATCCATCAATATGGAGGGCGTTGATGATCTGTCCTGTGATGCTCCAGGGCCAAGCGACTAGATCCCCCGGATTCGTCACGGGCCATCGGGATTCGACCATACCTATCTTTCGACAGTTTTCCCACTCACAAAAATGCATGACAGGAGAACGATAGCGACCAAGCTTTAATCCGTCATTTTTTTTTGGGTGAACTAGTAGTTGTGACAGTTCCCCACTGGGATGTGCGGGGTTAACATCGCAGTTGCTTGCTGGATCCTATCTGGATCCTTGGGGTGATCCTTGTAATCGATTGTTGCGCTAACGTGCGGCTTTCGTGGGTCAATGCCACAATCAGCAGAACGTGATCTCTCTTCGTCTTGGGCTATCCAGATTTGGCAGTTGGGAGCACCGTTGGATTTTCGGTGTACCTGCCGTCGGTCACCATTTCCCGCGTACAGCTGGTGATCGGTTATGCCTTATCAGAACCGAAGTGAGCGTTTTTGAATTGGACACGACTTCGTCGCGGGAGTCGTATCAGAATCGACAAGCCGAAAGTTGAGGCGAGTCAGCCAACGAGGAGACACAAATGGTCCAAGATCCGGAATCAGTCAGATTAGAAGAAGCACGCACGGTCAATACACCCTGGAGAAAATGGGGACCTTATCTCAGCGAGCGGCAGTGGGGGACGGTTCGCGAAGACTACAGCGCGGACGGTAATGCGTGGGACTATTTCAGCCATGATCAGTCAAGATCCCGTGCGTATCACTGGGGTGAAGATGGTCTGGCCGGCATCAGCGATGACAAGCAGTTGCTGTGCTTTAGCGTGGCCCTGTGGAATGGCAAAGACCCCATTCTCAAAGAACGTGCGTTCGGTCTTACGAACAGCGAGGCCAACCACGGCGAGGATGTTAAGGAATACTATTTCTACCTCGATAGCACGCCCACTCATTCCTACATGAAGTACCTGTACAAGTATCCGCAGGCGGCGTTTCCTTACAACGAACTCATCGAGACGAACAGGGGACGTAATCGCGGCGACATGGAGTATGAATTGTTGGATACCGGAGTCTTCAACGAAGATCGCTATTTCGACGTCTTTGTGGAGTATGCGAAAGAGACGCCCGAAGACCTCCTTATCCAGATAAGCGTAACTAATCGCGGGCCCGAATCTGCCAAATTGCATGTGCTTCCTACCCTATGGTTTCGCAACATCTGGACATGGTGGCCAGGCACGGCAAAACCATCGCTGAAGCAGGTCATTTCTCGGACGGGCGTGAAGACCGTTGCAGTGTCACATGCCGACTTGGGGGAGCGGTATCTGTATTGCGAGGGAGATGTCCCGCTGTTATTCACGGAAAATGAGACGAACAACGAACGGATATTCGGAACCGCCAATGCCTCTCCTTACGTCAAGGATGGAATCAATAACTTCGTTGTCAACGGAGACATCAAAGCGGTAAACCCGGGGAATACTGGAACCAAGACTTCGGCAAATTATCAGTTGAATGTGGAAGCAGGAAAGACAGCCACTATCCGTCTGCGGCTAAACGATTTGGGGCCTGCTGCCGCGGGAGATCCGTTCAAGAGCTTTGCCGGGACCATGCAGACTCGCCAGCGCGAGAGCACTGAGTTCTACAAATCCATAACTCCGACACGTGTCGGCGAAGATGAGGCCCTTGTCATGCGCCAGGCGCTGGCTGGGATGCTCTGGTCCAAGCAGTTTTTCTTCTTCGATGTGGACATGTGGCTCAAGGAGCACGGAGCCGATCCGATGAAACCCACCGGGCGCTTCTCGCGGAATAGTGAATGGTTCCACATGGTGAATCAACACGTCATTTCGATGCCTGACAAGTGGGAGTATCCGTGGTATGCGGCGTGGGATTTAGCATTTCACACCATCGCCCTCTCCACAGTCGATCCGGATTTCGCGAAAGAACAACTCGACCTGATGCTGCAGGAGTACTTCTTGCATCCGACTGGTCAGATTCCGGCTTACGAGTGGAATTTTAGCGACGTCAATCCTCCGGTACACGCATGGGCCAGCATCTTTTTATACAGAACTGAGCAGGCCCTGTATGGCAAAGGCGATATTGAGTTCTTGAAGCGCTCGTTCGCCAAACTAGCGCTGAATTTCAGTTGGTGGGTGAACCGCAAGGACCGTTTTGGCAACAACCTCTTTGAGGGCGGCTTCCTTGGGCTCGACAACATCGGCGTCTTTGATCGCAGTTCACCGCTGCCTACGGGTGGCAACCTGGAACAGGCGGACGGCACGGCGTGGGTATCAATGTTCTCCCAGAACATGTTGGAGATCGCCGTCGAGTTGGCGACCCATGATCCTATGTACGAAGACATGGCGCTGAAGTTTGCCGAACATTTCCTTTGGATCGCACACGCGATGAATCAGACAGGGCCGCAAGGCATGTGGGACGAGGAGGACGGTTTCTACTACGATGTCCTGCGCCTTCCTGACGGCAGTGCGAGCCGGCTTAAGGTTCGCTCTATGGTGGGTCTGCTGCCCCTGTGTGCCACCACGGTAATCGAGCCATGGCAGCGAGAATCCGTATCGCGAGTGTCGAAGATTTTACGGGACCGCCTGCAACGCATGCCCGAACTGCGCGAGAGCATTCATGCGACCGGGGAGGGTCATCGCGGGTATGCCGAGCGGGGCATCGCGGCACTGGTGAATGAGAACAGGCTACGCCGGATTCTCACCCGCATGCTCGACGAGAACGAGTTCCTGAGCCCTTATGGGATACGGGCGCTGTCTCGCTATCACGAGCAGCATCCCTATGTTGTCAACGTACAAGGCCAGGAATACCGGGTGAATTATCTTCCGGCAGAGTCAGACACAGGCATGTTCGGTGGCAACTCCAACTGGCGAGGGCCAATTTGGATGCCGGTGAATGCGTTGCTGATCCGCGCCTTGTTGTCGTTCTATCTTTATTACGGCGACAATTTCAAAATCGAGTGTCCGACTGGCTCCGGTAAGTTGATGAACCTGTTCGATGTCGCGAAGGAGATTGCCGATCGTCTAACACGGATCTTCCTGAAAGATAAAGCCGGCCGGCGGCCCGTGTACGGAGGTACGGAGAAGTTCCAGACCGATCCCCAATGGAAGGATTACATCCTGTTCTTCGAGTACTTCCATGGCGACAACGGCGCGGGCCTCGGGGCCAGCCATCAGACCGGATGGACGGGCGTGGTTGCAAAACTGATTGATCTCTTCGGCCGCGTTGACGGAGCACAGCTTCTGAATGCCGGTAAAGCAGGAGGCTTTGAGAGGGAGCGACGAGAGGCAGAAAGCGTGTCCGTGCAGCCGCTGCGGCGACAGGGTTGAAATACCTATCGAGAGACGGGAGATGCCGATGAGGAATTCTCAAGCTTGCCGTGTTTGCGATGTCGCGCTCTCGGCTGCATCCCGTGGCAGAAAATGAGAATAAGGTCGATGAATTCTACAAGGCCGCAATGTCCGCTGGTGCCAGGGACAACATTTCGCCCCGTGCACGAATGGAATACTATCCCGGATACTACGCCGCTGATGTATTCGACCCAGACGGATATTCATTCGAGGTCGTCCATAAAAGCGAATGATGGAACAGCACATCACTAGGGTCGGCGAAGCACGGGAAGAAGCCGTCGGCAGGGCTGCGATCATGGCCCGTCGGTGGCGCTGGCGAACCCCCTGCAGCACTCTGTTAATCGCTTGGGTCTAGCCCGCGCCGAGCACTGTTCACTCGCTGCGACGCACATCAAAGACCGATCCGCTTCCCGCAGGGTAAAGGTTCGATCAAGCCATTGAAGGCCACATGCCTTTAAGCACAGTTTATGTGGTCGATACTTCGCTATGAGCGAACTTACCGTTACCGATCGGGTGTTCGTATGACGTAACTGCCGGATTGCCGAGCATTAGCCCACTTCTGCTTTTCTCGTCTAACAGACTCCGCCAACCGATCTCAAGCCGTTTCGATGTAGTACGGTCCGGTCGACAAAGGACAACCCGCTTCCCATAGTCATCCGAGTGGAGTATCATTTCGATCGAGTAGTCATTCTAGGGGGCAACGAGCGAATGGAGACTAAGAAGATGCCGGCCGCCGGAGATATCCTGCAAGGAACGCTGGATATGCTCATCCTGCGGACATTGGTCACAGGGCCTGCGCATGGGCATACGATCGCGCAGGTGATTGAACACACGTCAGAGAACACGCTGGACGTCGAGCAGGGATCGCTGTATCCGGCGCTTCACCGGCTTGAGGACCGCGGGCTGCTTTCGGCGGAGTGGGGCCTGAGTGACAACAATCGTAAGGCGAAGTTCTACCGGCTTACTGCGAAGGGCCGGAGAGAGCTTGCTGCGGCGACCGGGCGGTGGCGGCAGATGACGCGCGCTATCGGCCTTATTCTTGGCGAGTCTACTGAGTAAGCACGAGGGCAAGGCATATGAACCTGGGCCGCTTCACGAAACGCGAGAAGAAGGACGCTGACCTGGTGGAGGAGATCGATTCTCACCTCGCCCACGAACAGGACGCGAATGCGGCACGGGGACTTTCGTCAGAGGAGGCGCGCCGCCAAGCGCGGATGAAGTTCGGCAATCCGACCGTCGCTCGGGAGAAGGAGTGGCGGTATCGCTCGTTGCCGTGGATTGAAGACTTCTGGCGCGACCTGCGTTTTGTTTTTCGCTCGCTGGCCAAGACGCCTGGTTTTACCGTCATCGCGATTCTTGTGATTGCGGTCGGCGTTGGCGTGAATACGGCGGTGTTTTCCGTGGTCAACACGGTGTTGCTGAAGCCGCTTACGTATCCCGATCCTCAGTCACTCGTGGAGTTGCTGAACACCGGACCTCAGGGGGCCTTTCCCGGCGCGAACGTTCCAAAGTTCAATGTCTGGCATGAGCAGACTGGGATTTTTCAGCAGGTGGCAGGGTATGACTGGGGTGGGGCGGGGCTGAACCTTACGGGCGGCGACAATCCTCAACAGGTGCAGGGGGTCCACGTTACGGCGGACTACTTTGCGATGTTTGGTGCACCGGTGGTGGCTGGACGGACGTTTACCGCTGCCGAGGACAGCCCGAATGGCGGTCGGGTGGTCGTGCTCAGTTACAGTCTGTGGAAGAGCCGCTATGGCGGAAATCCAGATGTTGTGGGGAGGCCGATCCAGATCGATGGGCAGCCGTATCTTGTCGTGGGTGTTATCGGGCCGGGATTTGTGACCGATACGGAGAGCGACCTATGGCTGCCGTTTCAGTTTGACCTGACCTCGCGTGACATGGCCCACTACTTCACCGTTGCGGCGCGACTGAAGCCCGGCGTCACGCTGGAACAGGCGAACGCGCAGCTGAAGCTTGCGGCGGACCAGTTTCGCGGCACGTATGCCGATGCCATGGAGCCAAGGGACGGCTTCGGCGTGGTCTCGCTGCAGGAGTCGATTGTCGGGGACACTCGTTCTTCGCTGCTGGTCCTGCTTGGTGCGGTCGCGCTTGTGCTAATGATCGCCTGTGCGAATGTGGCTAACCTGCTGCTGGCGCGGGCTTCGGCGAGAAAGCGTGAGCTGGCTACGCGTGCGGCGCTGGGTGCAGGCCGCGGGCAGATAATTCGACAGTTGCTGACTGAGAGTCTTTTGCTTTCGCTGACGGGCGGGTTGCTGGGACTTGCGCTGGGGTTTGTCGGAGTAAGGTTGTTGCTGCGCATTAGTCCCGGCGGCATTCCTCGTTTGGGGGCGCATGGTTCGGCGGTGACGCTGGATCTGAACATACTGTTGTTTACGCTGGGGATTTCGATCCTTACTGGAATACTTTTCGGACTTGTTCCTGCGATCAGCGCGTCGCGCACCAATCTTGCGGCCACGCTGAACGAGAGCAGCAGCCGCGCCGGCATTGGCTTTCGCAGCGGGAAGCTCCGCTCGGTGCTAGTGGTGAGTGAGATGCGCGCTGGCGCTTGTGCTGGTGATTGGAGCGGCGTTGCTGATCCGAACGTTTTTGAAGTTGCAGGGGGTCGATCCCGGCTTCGATACGCACCACGTTTTGACGATGTCGATGTCGATCAGCGCGGACCGCTTTCAGAAGACAACGGGCGTGGCCCAGGTGATTCGGGAAGGAACGGACCGTTTGAAGGCCGTGCCGGGAGTGAGCAATGCGGCGGTGTCGTGTTGCCTGCCGTTGCAGGGAGGTTTTGGTGTGCCGTTCGATATTGTGGGCCGGCCGAAGGGGAACCGTCCGTCGACGGGCGGAGGAGGTTATTCGTCTGTGTCGTGGACTTACTTCGATACCTTCAAGATCCCGCTTGTGCGCGGGCGACAGTTTACTGAGAATGATGACGGCTCGACGCCGGGCGTTGTGATCATCAACGAGGCGATGGCCAAGCAATACTGGTCGAAGGGCGATCCTTTGAAGGACCGGCTGTTGACCGGTGTGGGCATGGGGTCGGTGTTTGCCGAGCCGCCACGCCAGATCATCGGTATCGTGGGCGACACGCGCGATGGCGGTCTCAATCGCAATCCGCGTCCAACGATGTATATCCCGGTTGCGCAGATGCCGGATGCGGAAACAGCACTCAACTCGCGGATTGCGCCGCTGTGGTGGGTGGTGCGGAGCAACGTGGACCCTCATACGCTGGTCACGCCGGTGACGCTGGCGCTTCGTGACGCCAGTGGAGGGTTGCCGGTCGCGCATGTTCGGACGATGGATGAGATTGTGGTGCGGACGACCTCGCGGCAACGCTTCAATATGCTGCTGCTGACGGTGTTTGGCGTGTCGGCGCTGCTGATGGCGGCGATCGGGGTGTATGGGCTGATGGCCTATTCGGTGCAGCAACGCACGCAGGAGCTCGGTGTCCGGATGGCGCTTGGGGCGCAGGTCTCGAACATTCGAAATATGGTAATCCGGCAGGGAATGACGCTTGCTCTTATCGGCGTGGTGCTGGGGATTGGCGGGGCGTTCTGGCTGACGCGGTTTCTTGCGAGTTTTTTGTTCGGCGTCAAGGCGTGGGACCCTACGGCCTTTATCCTGACGCCGTTGCTTCTGAACGCGGTGGCACTGTTTGCGATTTGGATTCCGGCCGCGCGAGCCACTCGTGTCGATCCAATGACAGCACTGCGGCTTGAATAGCATAGGACGGAACCGCTAGCTGCTGTCGATGCCAGTCGAGTCGCGTACGTCCCTAACGACAACGCTGGTCGTCAGGTATTGTTGGTTGGTCGGCGATGTATCCAATGTCAAAGCGGGAGCTATTCGTTCGCGGACAACATCGCTCATGGAGTGCGATGGCACGACGCTACCAGTGTGGCGCAAGAATTAGGCTGTCAGCATTTTCTGGAAATGCTGCCCGGTCACGCTTTGAGCGACCTCGTCCGCGAGAACTTGTCGGAGGTCGAGGCATATCCCGTCGTTTCTGGCAACATAGACAGGCTTCTCAAACGTGCTCAAAGCTGAAGTCGTTATTGCCACTTTGCGAGTGGCGTCAGCTCGTCTGACTCTGGGGAAATGCCGAAAAATATCAGCTGCTCCCCCATTCCGGAACTAATCGCCACGCCATGACCAGACTAGTTCGTGGAGTCGGCTTCCGTGAAGTGATGGATAGTTCCCGAATCACGCGCGATCCGGAAGTTGAGTCTCAGCTGGTGTGAACAGGTGCGTAGCGCTCCTCGGCGGTGCAGATGGCGTGTTGTTGGGGACAACAGGGGAACAGTCATCAGTTCGGCTTACGCTGTATTCGATTCCGCTAAGTTACGGTTAATCAGCAACTTAGGCTTGCGGTAGATTATGCTCGATTTCTCATATTTATCAATAATTTACGCCTGCCTCGCAAATGCGTAATCAGTAGGTCAGCGGTTCAACTCCGCTCATCGGCTCCATTCCTTCCACCCCACGCCTCCATGCAGTCATCGCGGTCTCCAAGCAAGTCCATCAGGACTGGACCAGATCGAGCCAGTCTCCGTCACGAGTTCGAATCCGACTCTTAACGGAACAGGAGCCGCCTTGGCAGCTTCGGAGTTGATCGATGCAGTCGAGCCGGCCAATGGACTCGGACCCGTTTCCGTCATTGAGTTCGGAACCGCCAGCCTGACTTTGATAGCCTTCCCAGTCCACTGATGCGCAATTTGTCGCCAGACTCTGCCGGCATCTTGACTGGCAAAGACATCACCCGCCGAATCGACGGCGAGCGTCTCATGCCCGTTCGAAATAGTGGATATTGCGGGCCGCTTGCTTGGCAACGGGGCTCTTAGACCGTAGGGTGAGATTGCTCTGAGTGGGATTGGTCCGCCGATCTCCCCGGATGAAACGACAACATTCTCCGTTTGTAGGACAGGTGCTTCATTTGTGACCGCAACTGTCTGGCTCGCGCTGCGCTGGATGTCGCTTTGACTTGGCCCGCTCAAAGGCCGAGCGGCCGCTGCCCTTTGCGAAAAAGTCTGACTTTGAGCCTTCAAAACTCGCGTTTGCGCTCCGTCGTTAAATGGGTTGACCTGCTGTTCTTGCAATGGAGTCGGCTTAGCCACGGGAAAACCCAAAGCGCTACCTAGCGAGGAAGTATCCGCGGACAATGCACCGTTTTTTTGTTGGCTGCTCACAGGAGCATCAGCGTTGAACACCGACGGATTGTTGGCAATGTAGTCCGTAGCGAGACTGCCGTGTACGCGGGGAAATCCATCAAGGTCGGAACCGGGAACAGAAAGCGAGGGATGGGGCGAAGATCCCGCCTTCGACCTCGTGGTGGATTTCCGCGATGGTGCGGGTGCTGGCGGTCGCACTTCAGGGAAAACGGCCGCGGGAAGTTTCTCCTGCAAAGGTGAAACTGCCCTTGCAATGGATTCGAACGCGGCGGATTTTTGAGGCATGTTCCTGGACTGACGACTCTGGAGGAAAGCAGCGACAAGTAACCCGCACGCCAGAGCCGCAGCCGCAGGCCACAGGCGACCCCAATTTTTCCACCAACTCACGTGGCCGGCGGGTGCATCACTCGGCGGGATCTCCGCCTCCTGCGTCTGTTGCGCAAGAAACACGATCTGCCTGCAGTCGGCACACTCCGCAAGATGGGCAAGCATCTCCGCACGCTCATGGCCAGGTAGAACGCCTTCGGCAAAAGCGCTGACCTGATCTGCGTCCGGATGCTGGCCGGGATGAAGAAGTTCGCTCATGGTTTCTGATCCAGAGAGCACGCCTGCTCTTTGAACGGTCGAGACCGTGGAGTTTGCAGAAGACTCCGCAGATTAATGGTAAGGTCGCGGGGGTCCGTGCCGAGTGCCTCTTCGGCGCCACGTCTGCTGAGACCCGAGGCCTCGAGACTCTTCAGAAGGCGCTTGCGCACGTCGATAGTCAGGCGACTGAGTTTGCGGCTTACCGTAGCTTCATGCACCCGAAGAAGCTGGGCAATCTCACGCAGTGTGCGTTGGTCGAGAAAGTAGGTCGACAACAGAAAACGATCTTCTGCAGAGAGAGTTTGCAGCGTACCCCTGATCGCGATTTGGAGCTTTTGCGTTACTGCCGGCGATGGAGTTTCGGCCGCCGGTGGCGCAGGCACATCTTGTGCCTCCAGGGGAGATTCGCGACGGGTCTGCCGGTAGTGGTCGATGTGGCGCTGGACCAGCGTGGTGCGAAGCCAGCCCATCAGGGAACCCCGCCCCGAGTAGGACTCAAGAGGCGAACGGCGCTGCCCATCCCGTTCCGTCAAACCGAATAGCTGAGAATGAAGCGAGTCCGCGAGGTCGTGCCCAAGCGTGGCAGAACCTGTGATGGCGCTTGCGGCTTCAACAAGCGGCGTGCGATAGAGCGTGAAAAAGCACTGCCAGGCAGCCTCGCGGCCAAGTGCACAAGCGTGAGCGAGCGCAAGGTCGGCAAGGCGCAACCCGCGGAAAAATGATGCGACGTCCGTTGCACTCGGCACCGCCTCACTGGGTAATCCGTAATTGTGCTTGTTACCGATCATGATGAGTGTGCCCGCGAGCTCAGATCGGCTAAGCTCCACAGTCTCAGCCGCCGAAGTCAGCCAGAGTTCGTCAAAAAGCGCAGCAGGAATTCGCGCGAGGCAGGGAAGTTCTTCAACAAGAGGTTGGCTCGACGGCAGCGACAGACTGAGATCGCCCGAAGGTGGAGATGCTGTGTCCACGATTTGAAGATACTCCACTGCGTTGGACGAAGCGGCCCTGAAAAAACCTGTAAGAAAGTTTGCAAGACAGATCGCGTGCCGCGTTCTTCGATCAGAAGCCGGTAGATAGGGCACTGATCAGGGAGGCTTGCGATGGTGAGGATGCGTTTGGCTGCAATATGCCGCGGTAATGGTCGTCGCTTTGGCGGGCGGGGAATATCGGCGCGTGGCAGCGAGTCAGGTTGAAAGCAGCGCCTACAAAGTATTGAAGCCCATCGAGAGCGGGGACCTGACGTTGTTTCCGGTTGTGCGGGTCAACGGGAAAACGCCGCCCGCCGACCAATTTATGACGCTTGATGAAGGGTTGAAGAGCGGCGAGGTAGAGGTAACGGAGGCGGGACGGGTGCGAGGCCTCATACGATCGCGCAGCGCGGCAACGCCTGGATATCGCTCAGACCAGGTAAACACGCTCGTGCTCGTGAACAATTCAAAGCGCCCGTTGCTGCTGCTGGCTGGAGAGATCGTCACCGGAGGCAAGCAGGACCGCGTCATTGCGAAGGACAGGATCGTGCCGGCGGGGGGCGAGCCCGTCGATCTGTCCGTCTTCTGTATCGAACCTGGCCGCTGGATAGAAAGCTCCGAAAAATTCGGCGCAACCGCGAAGACATCGACCGGAAGCTTTATGGTGCAACCAGCGGTGCGCCAGGAGGCGATGGTCGCAAAGGACCAGCAAAAGGTCTGGAATTCGGTGAATGGAGCAATCTCCACTATGGCCACAGCCGCAGCCCCCGCGATTGGAGGACCGGTCGCCCGCGGATCGATTACCGCCACGGTGCAGGTGCAGCCGGACTCACTTGCCGTGCATGGTTCGAATCTGGCTTCCGCGCTGCCCACGACAAGTTACGCGAAGGCGATGCAGACCCAGGCCGTGAGCGCGAAGGTAGACGAGGCCGCGGCCGGGTTGGTCCAGAGCCGGGAGCAAGCCCTCGCTTCTCTTCGCCAGGAGCATGCCGTAGGTGTGGTGGTTGCGTTGCACGGAGAGGTGATCTGGACCGACATATTCAGCGACACAGACCTGCTAACGCGCTATTGGATGAAACTCGTGCGATCGTATGCCGCCGAGGGATTAGCCCCTGCCAGAGAGCACAAGACAGCAACCGTCGCCGACGCCCAGCAATTTCTCGACACTGCATCGCATGGGCGTGAGACCTCCGAAGGCGAGGTCGGCGTGTATCGCTACCGCGAAGTGAAGGCCGATGGCACCGACTCATTCACGCTTGAATCGCTCCTGCCAGGAACAGACTACGATGTGCACGTCAGCAAGCTGCGGCTCAAAGATCACATCCTGATTCGAACCGGGCCAAATTGAGCCGGGTAGTGCGGCGCGCGACTATTCTGACGTGCCAAACCGCAGACCACCATCGCGAACATTTGTATCAAAGAAGCGACGAGTTCTCTGTCGAAGCGGGGAGACTTCTGGTAGGTTGTCTTAAAGGAATCCACCATCTCGCAAGCCTATGACGAAACGCGACGTGAAGCGGTACTATCCGACGCCCGCACTGGAAAAGGGCCTCGATATTCTGGAACTGTTCGCAGGTACACCCGAAGGCCTGACGGTGAGCGAGGCGGCCCGGCGGCTGAACCGCACTGTCTCTGAAATATTCAGAATGATCCTGTGCCTCGAGCAGCGTGGATACTTGGCCCAGTCCCCAAACAAAGAGCGCTACCACCTCACTCTCCGCCTCTTCCGTCTCGCGCAGGAGCATCCGCCTACCAAGCGGCTCGTCACCGAAGCGCTACCGATCATGCACTGGCTCTCCCATGAACTGCGCCAGTCCTGCCACCTCGGCATCATCGACGGGGGGCACGTCGTCATTCTCGCCCAGGTTGACTCGCCCGAGTCCACCGGCTTCTACGTCAAGATGGGCTCGAAGGTGGACCTGATGCACGCTGCAACCGGCCACGTCATCCTGGCGCACCTGAGCGAGGACGCACGCGAACGGGCCATTGATGAGTGGCGGTCGGAGACCAAAAAACGCAAGCCGCTCGATCTCGACGAACATCTGGCGAAGATCCTTTCACGAGGCCACGAGCGGCGCGCCAGCTACGAAGTCGCCGGCGTGGTGAATATCAGCTTTCCCGTTCTGAACGTTCAGGGTCAGGCAATCGCCGGCTTGACCGTTCCCTTCGTGAAACGGATCGAGGACACGATCAGTGTTGCCGAAGTAGTGCGCTCGCTGCGGGAAGCCAGCCGCAGAATCTCAGAGGCCATGGGCGCGACCCCCCAGGCCAAGCTGGCAGCAAAACCCCGGGCTACCCGAAAAAAGCCCCGCCCTTCCCCCCCGGAAGCATCAAAAGATATTCCGGTCGCCTGACGGCCGGCCCACAATATATGGGCTCCTACCCATGAAAATATTGGTGCGTCTCTTGTCGCGGTTTTCATTGACAAATATACTATTTCGGGAATAGAAATGAGTCTGTAACTGTGTTGATTTCGAGCCCGATGATCGAAAGCGGCTCAACCCATAGTCGCCTTCCCTGGAATATCTTGTAAGTGAAGCCAGTGAAGCCATTGCTTCGTGAGAGGACGTTGACCAGAAGTGAGTGAGACTGTCATTACCAACGTTCGC
>DASXLU010000281.1:0-3113 GCA_036496065.1 Candidatus Acidiferrum sp. | reverse complement strand
GTTCTTGAACGAGCCAACCGATCCCGAGAATTAGAGCCTGCGTTATCTGGCCAAAATATGCAGAACAAACAGAGGTTTCCCGCTCTTTCTAACGAGACGGAGCACCGTTTGCGGCGCCGCTTTTTGGTGCTGATTGCGCACCTAGAGTAGTCCCTCCACCAAACTGATAAGAGAACAGTTCTAGTAGCGGTTAATCGAGAGTTCTATACCTCGCCCCGATGCCCCCGTTCGCCGTAAGTGCAACAATTTGCCTTGCTTATCGAGCGAATTGCCATCTCCAGCGAAATCTCACTATGAGAGTTGTCTAACTGTTTTGCACTCAATACGGGCACCTGGAACGGCGCTTGCACTCTATTAAGCCACGGGAACCCGAGCGGCAGACTTCACCTGGCCGCAACGTTGGATACGAGGACTCGAGGCTGGCATGAAAAAAAGATTGCACATTTTTGGAGTAGTACTGTTGGCGATGGGAATCGCCGCCACCCGCGCGAAAGCAGACGGGTCGTATGTGGATTACAACATCACCGGCACGTATGCCGACGGCACCATAAACGATGGCCTCTGCGCACCGGGACAAACATTTTCGATCGACTTTACGCTGCCTTGGCAGCCGGGCTCCATTGGCGGCGACTATGTGGCGGGCGACGATTTCTACGTTTATCCCGTCACAGCCTCCTTTTCAATGGGCGGCGGCCCCACCCAAACCGGTCCGGTAATTGTTGGCTTTTACGAGACTACTTCGGGTTGGCAGACTGGCGGCTTCTTCGTGAACTATTGCCCCGATGATCTTTCCTGCGAAACGGGAAATGATTACCAGTGGGCCTTTGGCGGCCCGCAGCAATATACCGGTCCGGAATCGGATCCCACGTTGACTCCGAGCGGCTACACCTTTACGAATCAGTCCTTCACGGTTTTCCAGGACACTAACACCGAATTCGACAGCACGATTTGCGGCGACGTGAACACTACGCCCGTCGCCACTCCGGAGCCACCGGCGTTGCTCCTGCTGCTAATCGGATTGGGAACGCTGGCGTTGCTTCTCTACAAACCGAGTCTCAGGCAGCCTCGCTTTGCCCTTAGGTAATGGGACGCTCTGATTGCACCAGTCGTACAGATCGAAGTAATACCAGCGTAATATCGGCGAACCTATTTGCGCTTACTTCGCTCCATATTTACAGCAAACGCGGTATGGATGCCCCCCATCGCCGGGACTAGCATCGCTTCACTCGACAGATTTACCCCGTCTAAGCGGGGCGTTCCAAAGACTCTTGGGGCGCCCCGTACCTCCTAAAACCAATTTCTAATTTTCGGCGCGAATGGGTTGCGAGGAGTGTTTCTCGGCGGCAGCCAGAAGAATGCACAGAGAAATGACTTCCGAGGCGGCACGCACATCAGCCAACGACGGGAAGCTCGGAGCTAAGCGCAGCGTACGATCGTGCGGATCGCGACCGAGCGGCCAGGTGGCCCCAGCAGGCGTGAGCGCAACCCCAGCGTCGCGCGCAAGCTCCACGACGACACGCGCCGTCCCTTCCATCGCATCGACGCTGATGAAGTAGCCGCCATCCGGCTTCGACCATGTGGCGACGCCGGTTCCACCCAGTCGCGATTCCAGAGCCGCAATGACCGCATCGAACTTGGGAGCGAGCAGAGCGCGGTGCGCGTCCATGTGTCGATGCAATCCATCTTCATCTTTGAGGAACTGAACATGACGAAGCTGATTGAGCTTATCGGGTCCGATGGTCTGCTTGCCTGCGCGCGCCAAATACCAGCGCAGGTTTGCCGGCGATGAAGCAAAGAAAGCCAGTCCCGCACCCGCAAGTGTGACCTTCGAAGTGGAAGCGAAAACAAAAACGCGATCGGGATTGCCAGCGCGTTCGCAGAGATCCAGGATATTCGCGAGTTCGTGGCGATGTTCGGTGAGATGGTGGACCGAGTAGGCGTTGTCCCAGAACACGCGGAAATCCGGCGCGCCCGTGTGCATGGCGGCCAGGCGCTGCACGGTTTCGGGTAAATAGACTTCCCCAGTAGGATTCGAATACTTCGGCACGCACCATATGCCCTTCACCGCAGGATCCGCGGCGAGTGCTTCAACCTTCTCCATATCTGGACCATGACCGGTAAGAGGCACGGGCAACATGCGGATACCGTATTCTTCGCAGATGGCGAAGTGGCGATCATAACCGGGAACGGGACAAATAAATGCGGGCGCTGCCGATTGTGTGTTGATGTGCGACCACGGCGCGGCCGAGCCGGGAACTCCCTTCAGCAGCGCCCACACAATCGTGTCATGCATAAGCGCGAGACTCGAATTTGTGCTCACGGCGATGCGATCCGGCGCCGCTCCCAGCATGCAGGAGAAAAGTGTCCGCGTTTCGAGCAGACCCTGCAGCCCCCCATAATTGCGCGCATCTTCACCGGCCTGACTGAGATGCTTTCCCACACCGGGCAAAGCGAGCAAGCCATTCGCTAGATCGAGTTGCTCTGGCGAGGGCTTCCCGCGGGTCATATCCAGCTTCAGCGAGCGGGCACGAAGGCCGTCGTATTCAGACCGAAGTTGGCCTTGCAGGGAGTGAAGGTCCTGCGTGTTGAGATCCGCGATGTGTCTCAGAGTCGTGGCCATAGTAATAAATCATTATCTTGGCCGCAGTGGCGCTTCGCAAGGGTCCAAATTGGCGCCGCAACAAAAGCTTCGCGTGCGCTGCGGTTAGGCCGATCTGAGCGAGGCGATGTCGATCACGAAGCGGTAACGCACGTCGCTCTTCAACACGCGTTCGTAAGCTTCGTTGACCCTCTGAATCGGAATCAGTTCGATATCCGAGACGATGTTGTGCTTGCCGCAAAAATTCAGCATCTCTTGCGTTTCCGGGATACCACCATTTTGCGACCCTGCAACGCTGCGACGGGCAGCCACCAACGGTTGCGCGCTCAGCGGAACATTCTTTTCGGGCAGCCCGACAACCACCATCGAACCATCCACTTTCAAGAGATCGAGCAGTTGATTCCAATCCATATCAGCGGAAACCGTGTTGAGAATGAGATCAAAGTGATTCTTCAGCTTGTTGAAGGTCTCCGGGTCAGAAGTAGCGTAAAAATGATCTGCGCCCAGGCGCTTG
>DASXLU010000280.1:0-9859 GCA_036496065.1 Candidatus Acidiferrum sp. | reverse complement strand
TGCCACGTCAACAACAACTACAACCTGACGAGCGCAAACACGGCTTGCTACGGGTGCCACACAACGGATTGGAACAGCACGCAAACGTTGGGTGGAAATGTGCCGAATCACGTGACGGCGGGATTCCCGACGGCGCAATGCTCGACGTGCCACGACACGGTAGCGTGGGTGGACGGAAAGTTCGATCACAGCACGACGGGCTTCACTCTGACGGGCGCGCACGTAACAACCGCATGCGCGCTATGCCATGTAAACGGTAACTACAGCCTGACGTCAGCAAATACGGCATGTTACGGGTGCCACACGACGGATTGGAACAGCACGCAAACGTTGGGCGGGAATGTGCCGAATCACGTGACGGCAGGATTCCCGACGGCGCAATGCGCGACGTGCCACGACACGGTAGCGTGGGTGGACGGCAAGTTCGATCACAGCACGACGGGCTTCACGCTGACGGGTGCGCACGTAACTACCGCATGCGCGCTGTGCCATGTGAACGGCAACTATGGCCTCACGTCGGCGAATACGGCTTGCTACGGCTGCCATACGACGGATTGGAACAGCACGCAAACGTTGGGCGGGAATGTGCCGAATCACGTGACGGCAGGATTCCCGACGGCGCAGTGCTCGACGTGTCATGACACGGTAGCGTGGGTGGATGGCAAGTTCGATCACAGCACGACGGGATGGGCGCTGACCGGGGCACATACGACCACGGCGTGCGCGCTATGCCACGTGAATGGCAATTACACGCTGACGTCGGCGAACACCGCGTGCTATGGATGCCACACGGCGGACTGGAATAGCACGCAGACCTTGGGCGGCAGCGTGCCAAACCACGTTGCGGCCGGATATCCGACGACTTGCGATACGTGCCACACGACAACGGCGTGGACGGGCGCGACATTTAATCACACGTACTTCCCGATTCCGCATCATGGATCGGTATGCAGCGATTGCCATCAGGTATCGACGGACTATTCAAGCTTTACGTGCATCAACTGCCACACCCAGACGGCACATCAACAATCGCAAACTAACAACGAGCACAACGGTGTAGGCGGCTATAGTTACGGACCCACCACCTGCTACAACTGCCACAAGAACGGTGGCGGGGGATAGCATGAGAACGTCGGCCACGTTGTTTCAGGCATTGGCTTACGCCGCGTGCCTGTTGGTACTTTTTTCTTCCACGGAAGTATTCGCCCAAGTCGCCCAGCCCGTAACGAAAAGAGCGGTCTTTCGCGTGAAATACGTTTCGGACAACACCGTGTATATCGATGCGGGCCGAAGCGCGGATCTGCAGGAAGGGATGAAACTGTCGGTGGTGGAAGCGCCGGCGGACGGCGTGGTGGAGGATGGCGTGCGGTTTCGCGGCGACGCGCACATAGCGGAACTGAAGGTGGTGTCGGTGGCGGACTCGTCTTCGGTGTGCGACGTGGTCTCGACAAATGGAGAGTTGAAGGCTGGGCAAATTGCATTTCTTACGCCAGACAGCGCGGAAGACCGGCACCTGGCACAAACCGCGAAGGAATCGGAGAATTATCCGATTATCGTGGCGTTCACGACGGGTGATCCGGTGGACGAAGAGTTGCGCTCCAGCGAGACGGGACGAGCGACAGGCGCGGAATCGCCGGTGGGCGTGATGCGCGGGCGCTTCGGATTCAGTTACGGCGGCATCCAAGAGTCAGGCCTGAATTCTTCGCAATTGGGATTGATGATCGAAACGGATATGACGCATATCGGCGGAACTTACTGGAATTTCGCCGGCTACTGGCGCGGGTATATGACCACGAGTGCAGCGAGTAATCCTGGCGTGTCGACCACGACATTGACTGACCTGATCAATCGCACGTACACGCTTGGGCTGACGTACAAGAATCCTTATTCGCCGACCACAGTGGGAGTTGGACGCCTGTTCTTGCCCTGGGCTCCGAGTTTGAGCACGATCGATGGCGGCTATATAGGCCGCAAGATCAACTGGTTTACGACCGTGGGAGCGTTCGCGGGCTCCACGCCGGATCCGACTTCGTGGAGTTACAACCCTGACCAGCAGATCGTGGGATCTTTCGTGAATTTCGAACGGGGAGATTACGACGGATTTCACATGATGAGCACCGAAGGGCTGGCGATGACGACGATCAGCCTGCGAGTGGCGCGCCAGTTTGCGTTTTTCGAGAACAATATTTCGTGGAAGAGGTATCTGTCATTTTATAGCTCAATGCAGGTTGACGATGCCAGGACTTCGCCACTGCCAAATGGTGGCAGCAACCCGACGGGCGTTTCGCAGAGCTACAATTCGGCGCATTTTCAGCCCATTTCGCTGATCGGTTTCGGACTGAACTACAACTACTACCGGACGCTGCCGACATTTGACCCGCGCTTAATCGGAACCGGCTTGCTGGATAAATATTTGTTTCAGGGGCTGAGCGGCGATGTGCGGTTGGATTTACCGCGGCACATTTCGCTGTATGCGAGTTTAGGGCAGAGCAAAGCGAACACAGACGAGAAGAAATCGTTGAACGAGGCGTTTGGACTGTCGTTTGCGAATATCGCGCGAACGGGATTGTTTTTCGATGCGCATTACTCGAAATTCAACAGTTCGTTTGGCAGCGGGGAATACGAATCGGTTTCGTTGTCGCGGAATATGACGGAAGCGCTGCATCTGCAGTTGATGGGCGGACAGCAGAAATTTGATTCGGCACTGTCGACCAACAGCAATGCGAAATTTGTGAACGGCGTAATCGATTGGAGCATCGGCCGGCGCTACTTTGTGGAGGGAACGGTCGGCTGGTACCAGGGAACGTCGTTGAACTATACGCAATGGTCCACGCTGCTGGGCTATCGCTTCGGAGGGCTAAGAAAATGAACGCAACAGCTCCCCGCCCAAAGATATTGTTAGCTGTGTTTACGTTGTTGGCTGGAATTCTGGCGTGTACCGCGTTGCTGCATGCGCAAAGCCGATCGGATGAACCAGCAAAGCCCGCGTCGGGCAGGCCTGGAGTAGATTCAGCGTTTGCTGGGCGCGCCACGGACGCACTGCTGCACGCGCGGGTGCTGGTGGACAAATTTTTCGAACAGACGGCCAACGTGGTGTGCACGGAAGATGTGGCGCAGACGCTGGTGGGCAAAAACAGCAAGCCGCTGTATCGCGAAGAATCGGTGTTCGATTACCAGATGCAATCGAATAACCGGAGCGGTTCGTTGCGGCTGGCGGAATCGCGCGATGTGCGCAAGGTGGCGTTTCGCGATCCGTCGAAGACGTTGCTGATTACCAATGGATTTGCCAGCATGCTGCTGGTGGTGCATCAGAATTTCGAGCCCAGCTTCACCTTTGAACCTGTGGGCGAAGAAGTCGTGGATGGGCGCACGTTGGCGAAGATTCACTTCAAGCCGATTGTGGGAGCATCATCGCCGGCAGCCATACAACTGCGCGATCGCAATTACCCGCTGCCGCTGACCGGAGATGTGTGGATCGACGAAGACAGCGGCTCGGTAGTGAAGCTGATCTCCTCGCTGGAGAGCAGCATGGACGATATCGGGCTGCACAATCTGCGCAGCGAGATTCATTACGCCATTGTGCAATTTCATGATCCCGAAGAGGGGTACTGGATGCCGGCGTCGGCGGTGATCGATGTCGAGACACCGAAGCAGCACTGGCGAAATGTTCACCGTTTCACGGACTACCGGAGGTTCCGAGCAACCATCCAGGTGGAGTTTGGGGAAGATAAACCATGAGTGCCGAAGCTAGCGTACAAAGCACAATTCTTGCGAGGGAGGATCCCGAGCGTGGCCATCGCCAGCGGGTATTTTTGGCGTGGATGCTGGCGCTTGCGGTGGTGCTGGTGATCGCGGGATACGGCTTCAATTATTACAGCCTGAGCGCGGCGGACCGTCCATTTTCGCCGAAGCACGAATTGCTGCGACCCAGCGGGCCGATTGGTATCAAGCTGGGAATGTTTGGCGTGTTGTTGTTTTTCCTGATTTATCTGTATCCGCTACGCAAGAAGTGGGGCTGGCTGGCGCGGCAGGGGAATTCGCGGCACTGGCTGGATTTCCACATTGTGCTGGGAACAACGGCGCCGCTCATTATCGCTTTCCATGCGTCATTTAAGTTTTCGAACATTGCCGGCATGGCGTTTTGGAGCATGTTAGCGGTGACGCTTTCCGGCTTCGTGGGTAGATATTTGTATTCGCAGATCCCGCGAAACCTGAATGCCGCCGAGCTTTCCATGAAGGAAATGCAAGATACGGAAGAGTCGCTGCGCAAACAGCTTGCGGAACAGAAGCTGGCGTTTGGGGCGCGGATGGAATCGCTTTACGACTTGCCGACACCGCAAGACGTGGAACACATGCCGATGCTGGTCGCGCTGGTATACATGATGCTGATCGATATGCGGCGGCCGTTCAAGCTATCGCTGCTGCGCTTGCAAGCCACCGGGTTCGGCTCGTGGGTGCGTTCTTCTTTTGGCATGCAACGAACGCGCGACTTGTCTCTGGAGCGAGCCATTGGAATCGCGCGCAAACAGGCGGCACTTTCGAAACGCATTCTGTTTCTGAGCCGCACGCAACAAGTCTTTAATATGTGGCACATAATTCACCGGCCGTTCAGCTATGCCTTCGCAATTCTTGCCCTGATCCATATCTCGCTGGCGCTGTACATGGGATATCGGGTGTGAGGCGGCACGATGGATAACCTGATTTCGTTTCTGATTGCGGCAGTCATCATTGGCGGATTCCTTGCGTATTACCTGAAGCAGGAAAAGAAAAAAGTGGCCAAGGCCAAGGAAGCGGCCGAACGCGGCAAGTTGCGCTCGGACGGGCCGCAATCGCAGCATCCGCATATCAACAATAACTACTGCATAGGCTGCGCCACTTGCACGATGGTCTGCCCCGAGGGGGACGTGCTGGGGATGATCGGCGGCAAGGCGATGATCATCAATGGCTATAAGTGCATCGGGCACAGTATCTGCGCGGAGGCCTGCCCGGTTGGCGCGATTACGATGGTGATGGCCAGCCCCAGTGTGGGCGGGAGCCTTGCGACGATAACCTCCGATTTCGAAACAACGATCAAGAACATGTTCATCATCGGAGAGCTAGGCGGGCTTGCGCTGATCAAGAATGCAGTGAACCAGGGGCGCAGTTGCGTGGATACGATTGCCGCGCGAATTTCGGCGAAGGGGCCTTCGCGTGTTGCGAATGTATATGACTTGTTGATTGTGGGCGCCGGACCGGCCGGCATAAGCGCTTCGCTGCGCGCGGCCGAGAAGAAACTGAATTATCTGACGCTGGAAGAATCCGAGGTGGGCGGTACGGTGGCGAAGTATCCGCGGCAGAAGCTGGTGATGACCAGCCCGGTGGAATTCCCGATGTACGGAAAATTCAAGAAGACGGAGTTGTCTAAGGAAGACCTGCTGGAATTCTGGAATAAGGTGCTGCATCGCGCGGACTTCAACTGCCGCACTGGCGAAAAAGTGGAGAACATCGTCAGGAGCGAAGATGGGGTGTTTGCGGTGACGACTGGCAAGGGTGAGCACCGCGCGAAACACATTATTCTGGCGCTGGGGAAATCGGGCAGCCCCCGAAAATTGGGGGTGAAGGGCGAAGAATTGCCCAAGGTGATGTACAGGCTGATCGAAGCGGACCATTATGTGAACAAGAAGATTCTGGTGGTGGGCGGCGGAGATTCGGCGGTAGAGGCGGCGATGGGGCTGGCCAGCCAGGTGGGAAACAGCGTGACACTTTCTTACCGGCAAAGCGAGTTTTCTCGAATTAAGGATAGAAACGCACAGCGCATCGCGGAATTCGCGAAAAAAGGCAAGCTGAAGGTGCTGTTCAATTCGAGCCCAGTGGAATTTACGAGCAATGCGGTGGTGATCGAAGTGAATAAAGTCCGGCAAACGATCGCCAATGATTTCGTGTGGATTTTTGCGGGCGGCGAACCACCAACGGCCTTTCTGAAAAAGGTAGGCATTGGCTTCGGAGAGAAAGACATCACGGGCGAAGGGTCGCGAGAAGCCCTAGCCGCAAAATCGGCGTAATCGGAGGCTAAATCGCCGGCCGAATTCACTGGTTGCCAAACATTCCTCCGCTGCGCGCCAGCGCTTCACGTGGAAATAATTTGCACACATAGGATATCTGTCTAGTTACAGTTGGCATAAGGTTCTCACCACGGTAGACAGCACACCCACGGAACGGCACTCCACGTAACTTTTGTTTCAATTGCTTGCTGCAACGCAAGGTAATCCCCCGCCAGAGCCGTAATATGCGAATCCCAGCGCACAGAGTTGCCCGCCAGCAGGCGGGAGCCGCGTTGCAAAGGACCTCCGGATTTTGCTCGCACCGGAGGGTCTGGAGGAGGTTTTACCGGCATGAGAAAGCTATACGGGATTTGGCTGCCAACGCTTCTTGCGGTTTTAGCCCCAGCAGTGACTAGTGCTCAGTCCTTCCGAGTGCAGTGTCCGCTCAAGACCAGTCTTCACCAGGGCAATCCTGCGACGGATCAAGGTGCGATCAAGTGCCAGCAGATATCGGGTGGAGACGGCTACGCCACCATGGCCGATGGCACGCAGACGTACATGTTTTCGTTCGGACCGCTTTCGGGGCTGCAGGACATCGCCAGCGGCTTGCCGGGAACGGAGCCAGCGGCGACTTTTATGACGCCGTACGATCCGCATAACGCCGCTACGGCGAACGGTGCGGTGGGACTGTCGCCGGATCAATATGGCTTGCCGCTGGACTCCAGCGGAAACAATCCATGTGTGGCGGCCGGTGCGGTGCCACAAGGCTGCTATACGGGGCATGTCGATCCGCGGCAGATCATGGACGTTGGCGTGATGAACGGCAACATCCCGGCGCCGATGATGGCGATCGATGAGGATGACGAGTTTTTTCTGACGCTGACGAACGTCGGCATGATCATGCGGCCGGACTTGTTCGAACAGCACACCGTGCACTTCCATGGATATCCGAACGCGTCATCGTTCTATGACGGCGTGCCGGACGCTTCGGTGGCGATCAATATCGGCGGCAGCTTCACTTATTACTACCTGGCGCCAGACGCGGGCACATATTTCTGGCATTGCCACATCACGCCACCCGAGCACTTGCAGATGGGCATGGTCGGGCAGCTGTACGTACGTCCACGGCAGAATCGAGTTTCCGGCGCGACGCTGTATGCGGGATTGCAAAGCCAGCAGAACGATCTGCGTACGAAATGCGGCACAGACATTCTGTGCTCATCCCCGTTGCCGCCAGCGAACTCCGTTCCGCACATGCTGAACAAAAGCGGAACACCCACGCTGTATGCCTACAACGACGGCGATGGATCGACGGCGTATGACGTGGAGTATCCGATTCAGATTCACGGATTCGATCCCACCTTCCACTTTGTCGGCATGACCTTCAACCCCGAAGAGTTCGTGGATATGAAGGACAAGTTTTTCCTGCTGAATGGCCGCAGCTATCCGGACACGGTGCAGACCGCTTCGTACCACGACCCTGGCGCGAGCGCGGGGAACTCGGATTTCGTAGGCCAGCCTTGGACTTCAAACGCGATTTACACACAGGACGCAGACGGAGTGGCGCGGCCCTCGCAACCACTGGCGACAGTGATCAACATTCCCGTCGGCGGAAAAGCGCTGCTGCGCCTTTCGGATCTGGACGTGACGGAATTCCAGACGTTGGCATCGCTCGGGATTCCGATGCACGTAATCGGAATCAATGCGCGTTTGCTGCGGGACCTGGCTGGAAACAACATGGCCTACGACTCGAATTCGATCACGTTGGGCGGTGGCGAGTCGATCGATGTGCTGCTGGATGCTTCGGATACGACGAAGTATTCGGTGGGCCAGACCTTTTATCTGTACACCCCGAACCTCGATCACCTGTCGAACGATGCGGAAAATTTTGGCGGGTTGATGACCGAAGTACATATCTGCAGTCACGTTGACCCTGCCACGAAGGCCTGTAATTAGGAGAGCAGCGATGAGCCAAATGAAAATGAAAATACGTGTCGCGATAGCCCGACTGATTCCAGCAGCAATGGCGGCGGTGGCGTTGCTCGCCGGATATCCAACCCATGCCGCAACACCGGGCATCACTGGACCGAGTTTTACTTTGATGGCGAAGGATAGCTACATCAGCCAACCGGACGGCGCGATGATCTATTCGTGGGGTTATGGATGCCAGGCATCCGTCAGCTTCGCGCCGGCAGCGATCCCTGGTGGCAATTGCTCAACGATGCAGATTCCGGGGCCGACGCTGATCGTCCACGAGGGCGACTCGGTAAGCGTGACGCTGCAGAACAATTTGCCAGCGGCCGCAGGCAATACTTCAATTCTTTTTCCCGGTTTCCAAGTAATGACCACGGGCGGCGCACCGGGACTACTGACGCAAGAAGCGCAACACGGCGGATCGGTCACATATACGTTTACGGCGACGACACCGGGCACGCGCGCGTACTACAGCGGGACGCAAGGCGACTTGCAAATCGAGATGGGGTTGTACGGCGCAATCATCGTGCTGCCCAACACGGTTCCGACGGGCGTCGGATGCCACAGCGTCGGCGGGAATTTGCCAGACGGCCAAGCGGATTACCGGCTGGCCGCTTCGGCATACGATCACCCGGGAAGCTGCTACGACCGCGAATATCTTTTCCAGTTCTCGGAAATCGATCCAAAGATTCATAGCCAGGCGCAAGCGCAGGTATCGGTTGCATGCGCCAGCAGCGCAGGCTGTATGAACGTCGCGACGGAAAATTATCATCCGGCGTATTTCATGATCAACGGCCGCTCCATGCCGGACGACATGGACCCGAACTACGCGGCGGAATATCCGCACCAGCCTTATAACGGCAACCCGCACATGCATCCAGGCGAACTGGTGCTGCTGCGAATTATCGGGCAAGGCCGTTGGCAGCACCCATTTCACGAGCACGGAAACCACGTGCGCATACTGGCGCGCGACGGAAATCTGATCCTGAGCCAAACACCAGCGGCCACTGCGCTGGCGCCGAGACCGCTGGCCGGACCGCTGCTCTTTACCACGACCACAACACCGGGCCTGGCCATGGATGGAATCTTTTACTGGACGGGCAAAGGCCTCAATTGGGACGTGTACGGCCATGCGCTGAACAGTCTGTATACCGATCAGGCGTTCCCGAATTATCTGGGCAAGCCGGTGGTGTGCACGCCGGACGCGAATGGTTACTACACGGCTGATCCGCTGGCGCCGAATTATTACGAATGGTGCGCAGACCACAACAAGGCGCTGGAGAAGGCACCGTTCGGGCAAGTGGCAAGCAACGGCCCGGTGACACTGCCGGATCCGAACATTCTGACGAACGGCGCATGGTTTGGCGGCAGCGCGTATCTGGGTCCCGATGCGACCACGCGGGCCGTTGGCAGCACCGGAACTACGCCACCATCAGGAACCGTTGCCAACCCACCAACCACCGAAGCGGGCTTTGCTTTCATGTGGCACTCGCACAACGAACGCGAGATCACCACCAACAACATGTTTCCCGGCGGAATGATGATGATGATGCTGGTTGACCCACAGGCCTTCACGATCGACGAGTCGAAATGACCAGGAGAAGAGCAATGCGATTCAACTATTTCAAATCAGCCTTGACGACAGCGTCATTCGTTACGATCCTTCTCCTGCTCGGAGTGGACGTGTCCAATGGCCAGGTCGTGAACCTGACGGCCGCGGCCTCTACCGCTACGCTACCTGACGGCAATCCTGTCCCGATGTGGGGTTACAGTTGTAAGGACGCGGGCAGCAATGGGGCCAGTTGCGCTGCCGCAAACCCCGGCGCCTCGTGGTCTCCGGTCGTCATAACCGTCGCCCCGGGCCC
>DASXLU010000279.1:0-9119 GCA_036496065.1 Candidatus Acidiferrum sp. | reverse complement strand
TGATTGCCGAAGCGGGAGAAGACGCTGAAGGCGTAGTGGTGACACAAGTGGTGCCGCCCTATTACCTGACGGACCTAAAAACCGTGGCGCTTTATCGGCGAACGCTGCTGAAGTACAAGCCGAGTGCGCGGCCAAACTTTGTGAGCTTAGAGGGATTTGTGGACGCGATGGTGATGGTGGAAGGGCTGAAAAAAGCGGGAAAAGAGCTTACTCGCGAGGGCTTGATCCACGGAATCGAATCGTTGCACGAAGTGGATCTAGGTTTGGGCCCGGAATTGAAGCTGGACTATTCGTCAAGGGACCACAAGGGATTTGACCACGTGATCCCTACGGTGATTCGCGGAGGCCGAGCCGTGCCCTTCACGGATTGGTCCATGGTGATGTCGAGATAAATTTGAGCTAGCGGATGGCGGATTCGGCCTGGTCGAAGGCGTGATAGGAAGAGCGAACCAGCGGGCCGGATTCCACGTGCTTGAAGCCCATCTCGCGGCCCAGATGCTTATACTCGGCGAATTCTTCGGGGTGAACAAAACGAATCACGGGGAGATGTTCGCGCGTAGGCTGTAGATACTGGCCGATGGTCAGAATGTCGGTACCCTGCGCAGCCAAATCCTGCATGGTGGCGAGCACTTCCTCTTTTTCTTCACCGAGGCCGAGCATCAAGCCGGTTTTCGTTGGCACATCCGAATGGGTTTGCTTCGCGCGGCGCAGCAGTTCTAAGGAGCGCTCGTAGACGGCGCCCTTTCGTACCTGCCGGTAAAGCCTTGGAACCGTCTCGGTATTGTGGTTGAGGATATCGGGCTTCACCGCGAGAACAGTGTCGAGAGCGTCCCAATCGCCGCGGAAGTCGGGTATGAGAACTTCTACCTTGCAACCCGGAACACGGTTGCGGATTTCCTGAATGGTGCGAGCAAAAATGCGCGAGCCGCCATCGGGCTGATCATCACGATTGACGCTGGTTACCACCGCATAGCGCAAGCCCATACGTGCCACGGCTTCGGCGACGCGCAAAGGCTCATCTTCATCCGGCGGGCCGGCGGGCTTGCCTGAAGGCACTGCGCAGAAACCGCACGCGCGCGTGCAGATATCTCCCAGAATCATGAAGGTAGCAGTGCCGTGTTCCCAGCATTCGCCCATGTTGGGGCAGCGCGCCGATTCGCAAACGGTGTGCAAATCGAGCGTGCGCATGGTGCGCTTCAGATCCTGATAGCGCTGGCCGCCAAAAAACTTGACGCGCAGCCAGTCGGGGCGAGGATGGGCTTCGGGCGATGGGACCGCACTCGTACCACCGATGATGTTAAAGGGCGAATTCATCAGAGAAGGCCAAGAGGGTATTTTACGTGGATTCGCGGGCGCTTACAAACATCGCTACTTAGCCACTTTCAGGTCGGCAATTCGGCCATGGGTCGGATATTTCTGGAATTGCAGGGCATCGTGGCCGGGAATCACGCGGTCAATCGAGCCTGCAAGCTGAATCATGCGGGCCTGATTCTTGATATTTGCGGCGTGGTCGGCATCGCTGAAGGTGGCACTGGCCATGTGAGTTTCGAGATTGCGGTAGAGATAGGTGTTGTCGGAAGCGAGAACGAAGCGCGGCGAACCTTCCACCAAAAGGTATTGCGCGGCGTAGGTGTGGCGGCCGCCGGTGTAGGCACGGATGCCGGGAAGAATCTCGAGGTCGTCACCGTTCACGAGACGCAAACGGCCTTCGGTATTCAGACGCACGAGTGTTTGCACGTCGTCCGGATCGATGCCGCCATGATCGCCACCGGCCTGCCAGGCTTCGCCGGTGTAGTAGCGGAACTCTTCCTTTTGGATCCACACAACCGCCTTGGGGAAAAGGTCGATGCCACCCAGGTGATCCCAGTGCGCGTGGCTTATCACAATGTCGGTGATTTCTTCCGGTTGGACTCCGGCAAGTTTGACGGCTTCATCGGGACGAAGATAATTTTGAATATTCCATGCCTTGAACCAGCGCTCGCGATGAAAACCGCTGTCGAAAAGAACGTTGTGGCCGCCGCCACGAATCAGCCAAATGACGAAAACCGTGTCGATTTTTTCCTGCGGGGGAGCGCCCACCACCAGATCCGAGAGCAAATCGCCGGGGGAATCCGCATAGCGAATGGCGACGATGGAATAGTCCGGGCTGGCAGCGCGAGCGAAGGAAGGGCGTCCTGAGAGAAGCAGGAGCAGCAGGAAAATCTTTTTCATGGGTAGAGCGATCCTCGATTGAGGCGCGAGCTTACTACAAAAGTTGGCGAGCAACTATAAAGGTTGGCGAGAAGAACGGACGAAATCGCGCAAGGTGGTCACGTTTGGACCGTAGGCGCCGATACGACCAGCGTCCACAGGCAGGCCCAGACGCTCGGCGAGATCGAGATCGACGCCGGCATCATCCAGTTCCGACAAGCTAAATCCTGCGGCGGGCTGCACGCGATTCATGCCCGAGGGATAGACAGGCCGGGGTGGCCGATGTCGCTGCCAGGGGCGGCGCGCCAGCTCATAGAATTGTTTCCAGTCGCGTTTGTGCCAAGTATTCATCTTTCCTTCAGGACCCTGTTCTTAGCGATTTGATGCAGGGTTGCCGAGGAAGGTTCCCTAAGCATCTCGCATCTACTGGCAAACCGAACTTAATATGCAGTCATATACTCCAGAGGCTTACCAGAAAATTAATTTCTCCCACAGTGTTTCAAACCCGTTATCACACGCAATGTTTCGGTCGGAATCGACTGGGCAGGGATGAGCAAATGCCTGGGCCGAGGGATCAAGCTCGTGATTCGCACCTCCGTGTTAATTCGGGCGGATAGTACACACAACAAATTGGGCGCGCCAGAAAAAGTTTTGTAACCCTGTGAATATTGACCAGCGCCGCCAATTTGTTAGATGGCGAAGACCGCGATGAAGCAACTAAGTTATATCGCCTTCGTTAGGAGCGCACTGACGAGCGAACTGGAGGAGGAGCGACGTGACCACCGAACGAAGTGGCGAAGAGAACTCGATAATGCGAGATTTGCGCTCGTTAGACACACCAACGCCGCAGACTGGCAAACAATTCCATGGACGGGACCCTGGAAAGGTTGGACGCGAACGCGGTTAAAGGTGAGCAAACGAAGTAATGGCGGAGCCGAAATCTGCTCGGACTGAAGAACGGAAAAAGCGGGATGCCCTTACCAGCGGTTACCGCGATCGCCACGGTCGCCGCGATCGCCACCGCGACCACCGCCACCACCTCGACCGCCACGATCTCCTCCACCGCCACCGCGGCCACCACCGTAGCCACCGCGACCACCGCCACCACCCGAGCGTTCTGTCTGGGGACGCGCTTCGTTGACAACCAGGTTCCGGCCACCGAAGTTTTGACCGTTCAGGCTGGTCACCGCGCGCTCGGCGTCTTCATCGCTATTGATTTCGATGAACGCAAAACCGCGAGACTGGCCTGTGAAACGGTCGCGAATCAAACTGATTGCAGAGGGGCTGACTCCAACCTGCGAAAACCATTCTTGCAACTGCTCTTCTGAAGCGTTGAACGGAAGATTACCGACGTAAAGCTTCTTCACCTGCGAACTCCTTCTGCCCGGAACCTAGACACGATTGCGGAGCGCACCGAAGAGAGCCGGAACCGCCTAAGGAGGCACCAAAGGCATGCCGCCTTTGGCGGGAGGACCCGTTCGGTGGTCCCGTGCATGGTCTCGAAAATTAACTGATTTTGCAACCACAAATACCTAGTAGAAAGTGGGGTCCAGTACCCATAAGGTGCTCATCGGGCTTGCAAGAGTGATAGGATGCGCCCAGAGAAAACCCTCGCGAGGACCCATGCTCGGCACGATGATGAATTTTCCCTTGGTTCTGCCAGTCTTGCTGGAACGCGCGGGAAAACTGTATCCGCGAACCGAAATCGTATCGCGCAGGCCTGACCGTTCCATCGCGCGAAGTTGTTACGGAGAAATGTACCGGCGGGCGCGGCGTTTAGCGCAGGCCCTGACCAAACTCGGATTGCAATCGGGCGACCGTGTTGCATCGCTGATGTGGAACCATTCTGCGCATCTGGAAACATTCTGGGGGGTGCCGTGTGCCGGGGGAATTCTGCACACATTAAATCTGCGCTTGCACGCACACGAAATCGCGGCGATCGCGAATCATGCCCGCGACCGGTTCCTGATTGTGGACGACATTCTGTTGCCGCTCTACGACAAGTTTGCTGCCGACGTCCCGTTCGAGCGCGTCATCGTCGTGCCTTACGGATTTGCGAGCGTGCCTGAAGGCTATTTGAATTACGAAGAATTGCTGGCGGAGGCGAGCGACGATTTTCGTTATCCCGAGATTGACGAGAATCAGGGCGCGGCGATGTGTTTCACGTCGGGAACAACAGGAAATTCCAAGGGAGTCGTGTACTCGCACCGCGCGCTGGTGCTGCACTCGTTCGCAAGCGGACTGAATGAAGCATTCGGGCTGAGCCACACGGATACGATTTTTCCGATCGTGCCGATGTTTCACGCAAATGCATGGGGAATCCCTTTTTCGGCGACGATGCTGGGCGCGCGGCAAATTCTTCCCGGACCATATCTGGATGCCGAAAGCCTGCTTGACCTGCTGTCAACTGAGGGAGTGAATAAGGCGTGCGGCGTGCCGACAATTTGGAACTGCGTGTTGAATGCGCTGGAGAAAGAACCGGCGCGCTGGAAATTGGATCGCCCGATCCTGGCGGTTTGCGGCGGCTCGGCGCCTCCTCTGGAAATGATTAGAAAGCTCGATCGATTTGGGATTCACATCAAGCATCTTTGGGGGATGACCGAGACAACTCCTATCGGAACGACCGGTGGGCTCAAGGCACACATGATGGACTGGCCCGAGGAGAAGCAGTATGAGTTTCGCGCCAGACAAGGATGGGCGGCTCCGTTCGTAGAAACAAGAATCATGCGAGAAGAAGGGGAAGTGGCATGGGACGGCGCGGCGTCCGGGGAACTGGAAGTGCGCGGCCCGTGGGTGGCGGCGAGCTACTTTGAGGCGGAAGACCAGGCACATCGATGGACTGCGGACGGTTGGTTTCGAACCGGGGATATCGCCACGATTGATGAGGAAGGGTGTATCAAACTAGTGGATCGAGCCAAAGATCTGGTGAAGTCCGGCGGCGAGTGGATCAGTTCCGTTGACCTGGAAAACAACTTGATGGGGCATCCTGCCGTAAAAGAGGCATGCGTGGTGGGCGTGCCGCATCCGAAGTGGGTGGAGCGTCCGGTGGCCGCGATAGTTTTAAAAGAGGGAGTGGAGGCGACGCAGCAGGAGTTGCGGGAATATCTGGCGCAATCGTTTGCGAAATGGCAGTTGCCGGATGCGTTCGTTTTTGTGGAAACGATTCCGCGCACCAGCGTGGGCAAGTTTAAAAAGATGGCGCTGCGCGAACAATTTGCTGATTGGAAATGGGAGTAAATGGCCGGAAGGTGCTTCGACATCGGGGTTCAGAAATTTTCGGGCCGCTTGCGAGCCGCGTGAAATACGCGCAGGATTTCGACATCTCCAGCCCGAACACGATAGGGAATTATATAGGGTAAACCCGCTATCACGAGTTCGCGGGTGCCCGGGACGCGGCCGGGACGACCCATGTCGGGGAACTTTGCCAGGCGGTCGGTTGCCTCAAAAACTCTTTCGATCAGATCGGCGGCGGCTGTTGGATTATCTTCGCCCACGAACTCGGCTTCGTTGGCCAGGTTTTGGATCGCCTTGAGAACCCATCTAACCCGCACGCCGGGCCCATTTCTTCCTCAACTTATTGACTTCGCCTTGACGGGCGAACTCGCCCCGGTCCGCCTCTGCCAAACCCTTCTGAATCTCGGACACTTGCCAGTCGTTTAACGAAACGTACTCACGAATAGCTTCCGCGGCTAGAAACGAGCGGGATCGTTTAGTGGCTTTCGCCAATTTATCGAGGCTTGCTCGTAGTTTCGCTTCCAAGCGCAGGGTCAGGACCGTTGAATCAGGCATATTGTGTATCCTCTTGTATACATCAGCTTACATTGCATTCTAGAGCAGCGGCGCTCCAGGAGCAATAAGCGCTTGGAAGTGGACGGTTAGCCGTCTGGGACGGTGGGTGAAGTAGGCTACTTTCGGCTATGTTCGGTAAGAGGCGTTGATGCGTACGTATTCCGCGGTGAAGTCACATGTCCAGTAGCGGGCCAACGCGCGCCCCGCGTGCAGATCGACGATTAAAAGAACGTGATCTTCGAGCAGGCGATTGCTGGCGGCGCGTTCGTTGAAATCGAGTGGTTGGCCGCGGCGCAGAACAGGGATACCGGCCATGTGGATGTCGACACGATCGGGATCAAACTTCACGCCCGCGCGTCCAGCGGCGGCAAAGATGCGCCCCCAGTTGGGATCTCCGCCTGCGAACGCGGTTTTGACCAAGGGCGATGTGGCGATAGTTTGACCTATGCGACGCGCAGCCCCTTCGGTTTTCGCGCCACGCACTTCGATTTCGATGACGCGTTGCGCACCTTCGCCATCCGCAACGATTTGCAGCGCGAGCGATTGGCAGACTTCTTCGAGGGCCCTGGCAAACGCGCGATGAGCGGTGGTACCGGACTTGATCGCAGGTGCGCCAGCGGCACCGTTGGCGAGCACCAGAAGCGTGTCGTTGGTGGACGTGTCGCCATCGATGCTGATGGAGTTGAACGTTCTGCCGGTGACGTCGCGTAGCGTTTTCTGCAACAAGGCAGGCGCGATGTTGGCGTCAGTGGCCACGAAGGCAAGCGTTGTGGCCATGTTGGGATGAATCATCCCCGCACCCTTGGCGCAGCCAACAAAGTGAACGCGCTTGCCGGCCATCTTAAAGGAGGCGGTCGCCGTCTTAGGGCGGGTATCCGTGGTGCAAATTGCCAAGGAAAGCTCGGTGAACGAGCGCGACGAAGGGCGGCGATTTTTCGCAATGCCCGGAAGAGCGCGAATAATTTTCTCCACTGGAAGTTGCACTCCGATTACGCCGGTGGAGCAGACAGCAACTTCGAGGGGCTTGCAGTTTAGCCGCCGGGCTGTTTCGTTTACTGTGCGCACGGATGCTTCGTAGCCCCGCTTGCCCGTGGCGCAATTGGCGTTACCCGCATTGATGATGACGGCGCGCATGCGTCCTTTGGAGGCGCGAAGATGGGCCTTGGAGACCACGACAGGAGCGGCGACTACTAAATTTTGCGTGAATACCGCGGCGGCCGATGCCAGCACATCACTGGAGAGAAGTGCCAGGTCGAGCGCGCCAGTTTTCTTCAGGCCACAAGCCGTGGCGGAAAAGCGGAAACCCCGAGGAAGCGCGGCTTCTGAGAGAGGATGTTTCATGGGATGAGGGTCCGAAGCACGCGCGCGACGTTCACGGAAGGGACCTCCGGTCCTCCGCTACGGGCGATGCGGAATCGAGACTGACATTGGCGGAAGTGAAGCTCATGGGCGGTTCTCCAGTTGTTTGAGTTTTGATTCGAGTTGCGTGATGGCGGCGCGAACGGATTCTTCGGCAGTGCCTCCTGGGACAGATTTGGAGGCGATGGCGGTTTCGACCGAAGGATTCTGCAGAAAATCTGTTTCGAAGAGCGGCGAGATCTGCTGCACGTCTTCGAGGGAGAGTTGGGTCCAGGGCTTATTTTGCCGCTCGGCTTCGCGGAGAACCTTGCCCACAAGATCGTGCGCCTGGCGAAAAGGCACGCCGCGATGAACGAGATAATCGGCTGCGTCGGTGGCAAAAAGCGCGGGATTCGACGCGGCAAAACGCAAGCGGTCGGCTCGAAACTTTGTTGCCAAAAGTGCGCCCGCAGCGACGTGCAGGATGCTGGCAATCTGGTCGTGCGCGGCGAAGAGCACTTCTTTATCTTCCTGCAGGTCGCGCTGGTAGCTGGTCGGCAGACCTTTCAGCGTGGTGAACAGGCTAAAGAGCGCACTGGTGACTCGCCCGGTCTTGCCGCGCAACAGTTCCCAGGAGTCTGGATTCTTTTTTTGCGGCATCAGGCTGCTGCCGGTGGAAAATTCGTCGGGGGGAATGACGTAGGAGAACTCCTGGGAGGAGAAGAGAACAAAATCTTCCGCGAGACGCGAGATGTGCGTCGCGATTCCAGCCAGCGCGAACAGATAATCGAGCGCGAAATCGCGGTCGCTGACTGCATCCAGACTGTTCGAAGTGATACGCGAGAAGCCGAGGTCGCGAGCGATCGCATGGCGATCTATGGCAAAGGAACATCCCGCGAGCGCGCCTGAACCCATGGGGCAAGCGTCCGCGGAAGCGATCGCGCTTTGCAGGCGAATCACGTCGCGACTAAACGCATCTGCGTGGGCCAGTAAGTAATGGGAAAGCAGGATGGGCTGGGCGTGCTGCATGTGGGTCATGCCCGCCATTGGAACGTTGAGATTGGTTTTGGCTTGCTGAAGGAAGGCGTGGACCAGGGCCAGCAGCCGTTGACGAATTTCGTTGGCGGCATCGATGACGAAAAGCCGAAAATCCGTGGCGACAAGCTCGTTGCGGCTGCGGCCAGTATGCAGCTTCCAGCCGAGGGGACCCAAATATTCGACGAGCGCCTTCTCCACGAAATGGTGGACGTCTTCGGCGCCGGAAGATTCGAGCCAGGCCGCATCGGTTTTGGCCCGCACGTCAATTTTGTCGAGTGCGGCGAGCGTCTGCTGAACTTCCTCTGCTGTGAAGACGCCTACGCCTTGTAAGGCCTTGGCCCAGGCGCGGTCTACGGCGATTTCGTAAGGCAGCAAGCGGCGATCGAACGCAAAGGAGCGCTGGAAGGCGTCGAACTCTTCGTTCGGCGCGCGGTCAAAGCGTCCACCCCACAAGCGATCGTCTTTGCGTTCGGTCATCGGCATTTCTTGGCACAGCGAAAAAAATAGTCAAGTATTGAACTGGAGCATCCGCTGCTGTTCAAGACATTGGCGACAATGCGGCCTACCCATCGGGAAGCCTAAAATGGCCCTAATTGGTTTCGGCTTTGGCTTTCGGTCGCACGGTGACGGGAAGCGCGAAAAGATTGATGAAGCCTTCGGCGTCTTTGGGATTGTAGCGGCCCATCGTAAAGCTGGCGAGGTCGGCGCGGTACAAGGAGTAAGGAGAGAGACGCTTGGTAACATTGAGCGTACCCTTCCAAAGT
>DASXLU010000278.1:0-18127 GCA_036496065.1 Candidatus Acidiferrum sp. | reverse complement strand
CGTTATGTCTAGCGGTTTCAGACCCAGTCCGCGAACAACCTCCGCGATAAACGCGGCCGGCTGCATATGCAGAGGAAGATTTCCGAGCGCGTATTTGATGGCGATCTCCCACGCTGTAGCTGATGAAAGGTACAACGTGGATGAGTCCGATGAGAGCACTTGAACTGCGCGGGAGCTGAGCTTGTGTTTGGCTGCAACGCTCCAAAGCACGATGCTGGCGTCCAACAGACACTTCACGCGCTTTTCCTTTTGCGCTTGCGTTTCTCTTTGCCCTCGAATGCATCAAGAATTTCGCCGGGAAGCGGTTCATCAAAATTATCCGGGATCACGAATTTACCCTGAAACATCCCAAGCTTCCGAGCAGGAACCTCGTGAATAGGCACCAGCCGCGCCATCGGCTTCCCCCTACTGGCAATGGTAATTTCCTCTCCGAGAGCCACTCTCTTCAGCAGCCGCGACAGGTGCGTTTTCGCTTCGTGTGTATTAACTTCTTTTTTCATATCTTTCGATACTGGACTAAGTTCGAGGACTAAGTCAATAATTTTTGGTCAATCAGGCCCAGCGGCCTCTCGCGCTAACGCGTTAAGATGGAGGCATGGACACGATTAAATGCCAGGGAGTGCTGATTGATATGGATGGGGTGCTGGTGGATTCTACGCCAGCGGTGGCGCGGGTATGGAGCCGCTGGGCCGCGAAATACAATCTAGACGGGGACGCCGTGGTGAAGCGTGCGCACGGGAGGACCAGTCTGACGACGATTCGGGAATTGCTGCCGGAGGAGTCGCCGGAAATGCATGAGAACGAGAACCGCTGGATGGAGCAAGCGGAAATCGAAGATATTGCGGATGTGTTCGCGCTGCCTGGAGCAAAGGAATTGCTGGGCGCGCTGCCAGCGGATCGATTCGCGGTGGTTACGTCGGCTACGCACCGGCTTGCGGAGGTGCGCCTGCGGGCGGCGGGGCTTTGGGATTTGGTGAAGAATATGGTGAGTTCGAGTGACATTCAGCACGGGAAACCGCATCCGGAACCATATCTGAAGGGAGCGGCGAAGCTAGGATTGCCAGCACAGGATTGCGTGGTGATTGAGGATGCTTCCTCGGGCACGCGATCGGGCAAAGCGGCGGGGGCACGGGTGATTGCCGTGCGGACCACAACTCCCGATGAGGAATTGGTTGCAGCGAAGGCGGACTGGATCGTGAACGATTGCGCGTCGATCCGGGTCGTCCCGGGTTCTGGGGATGGCGGGCTGGATCTCGAACTTCGGGATGATTCCGGTGCGCGCCGGGCGCCGAAGATGGCGTGAGCTAGTGAGTATTTGGCGTCTAGCAAAACCTAAGCGGAGAAGAGCTGGCGACGTTGCGGACATGGGGCGCAGCGGTGCTGTGCCCTACGGGAATGTTGGTGCCAATGAGCGGAGAGTCAAAAGCAGATCCTTCGCTGCGCTCAGGATGACAGTTTCGCAAGAGATTGGTGAGCTTGCGGACATGAGGCACAGCAGTGCTGTGCCCCTACAGGCATCGCGTGATTTTCAGGTTCGGGTGGCTACTTTCGGGTATCATGTCGGCGACCCCGCTCCGTTGCCAATGAGACTTGACATTGTCGACCACTCCTGACGCCACGGCGACCGCGCCGCTGCTGCCACAAACTCATCCGCGCAAGGAACGCGGCAAGCTGCTGCAAATTCTCGGCGTAGGTTTCGGCATAGCCGTCGCTGTCGGCAACACGATTTCGGCGGGAATTGTACGCACTCCTGGCGACATCGCCGCGCGGCTTCCAAATCACTGGCTATTTTTTTCGGTGTGGTTTGTTGGCGCTTTTTATGCGCTGATGAGCGCGTTTCAGCTTGCGGAACTGGGCTCGGCAATTCCGAAAAGCGGCGGACAATACAATTTTTCGCGGCGCGCGCTGGGCGATTATGCCGGCTTCATTGTGGGATGGAGCGACTGGCTTTCGACGTGCGGGACGACCGGCGCGGTGGGAATCGTTATTGGCGAGTACATGGCGCACTTGTTCCCTTCCTTCGACGGCACATTCAATTTAGATGGCTTGGCGAATATTCCGCGAATCAAAGTCACCGCCGTCTCGGCGATTGTGCTTTTCGCGCTGTTGCAGTGGAAAAGCATCAGCATGGGCAGCAAGGTGCAGAATTTCACGACCGTGCTAAAGGGACTGGTGTTCTTCATCATGGTGGTGGCGTGTTTCTCGATGGGCGGGCACGTGCGCGAGGCCGCGGAAAGTGCCGCGCCCCACGACTTGGCTCCGGTGGTGATTCCGGTGGGCGCCGCGCTGATCACGGCGCTGCTGTTCGGCATTCAAGCCACCGTTTATACCTATGACGGATGGGACGGCGTGATTTATTTTGGCGACGAGATAAAAAATCCCGGGTATCTGGTGCCGCGTGCGATTTTCGCGAGCCTATTCTCGATCTTCGTGATCTACCTGCTCATCAACGCGGCAGTGCTTTACGTTTTGCCAATGCGTGACATTGCCGGCAACAATTTTTCGCTGGGGCTGGCGGCTGAGCGGGTCTTCGGTCCGCATGGCGACTTTATTTTTCGGTCGATCATGGTCGTGGCGCTGTTCAGCAGTCTGAACGCGCTGCATCTGATGGGCGCGCGCGTGATTTATGCCATGAGCCGCGACGGGCTGTTCTTTCGCGTGGTTTCTCGGATCAACAAGGGTGGCACGCCGACGGTTGGGTTGCTGCTCAGCGCGCTGGTCGGAGTGGCGTTCGCCATTTTTAGCTTTGATCGCGTGATTGCGATGCTGGCGTTCTTTTTCGTCACGAACTACTTGCTCTCGTTCATTTCTTTGTTTTTATTGCGCAGGCGCGAACCGGAAATGCCGCGGCCGTATCGTGCTTGGGGATATCCGTGGACGACCGGCCTGGCAGTGATCGGTTCGGTCTGCTTTCTGATCGAAGCCGTGAGAGAGGATCGCACCAACAGCGTGCTGACGCTGGTGGCTCTCGCGTGCAGCTATCCGGTGTATCGCGTGCTGAAGTTTGTCTCAAGCAGGGAGACCGACAATGGCTCAATTTGATCGAATCACGCAGCAACCCGGTGTCATGGGGGGCAAGGCCGGTGTCAAAGGTACTCGACTGACTGTCGGCGCTATTGTCGGACAAATAGGCGCGGGCCATTCTGTTGAACAACTTTTGAAGGACTATCCCTACCTCGAGAAAGAAGACCCTGCAAGCCTTACGTTACGCCGCTTGGCTCGCCGAAGAACGAGAAGTCATTTTAACGACCACATGAAATAATGTTGGACAATCTGTCGCCTCAATAGGTTGGCGGACGGCTGACAATTTAGGAACACTGGGCAGTTGCGGCCCGCCTCAGAAGGCGGCCCCTACATGAACTGCGTTAGCTGACTTTTTCTGCGACGGCTTTGGCTTGCATGAAGAGGAGCAGATAGTCTTTGCCGCCGGTCTTGGAGTCAGTGCCGCTCATATTGAAACCGCCGAACGGATGGGCGCCGACCATCGCGCCGGTGCATTTGCGGTTGAGGTACAAGTTGCCGACGTGGAATTCTTCTTCGGCGCGGCGAATCTTCTCGGGATTCTTGGAGTAAACCGCGCCGGTTAGTCCGAATTCGGTGTTGTTGGCGATTTCCATGGCGTGATCGAAGTTCTTGGCCTTGATGACCGCGAGGACCGGGCCAAAGACTTCTTCCTGGGCGAGGCGCGCCTTAGGATCGACATCGGCGATGATGGTGGGCTCGACGAAATAGCCGTCGCCAGCTGCGCGTCCGCCGCCAGTCATCAGCCGACCTTCTTTTTTGCCGACATCGATGTAGCCGAGAATTCCCTTCATCGCCGATTCGTTAATTACCGGGCCCATGAAATTGTCGGGATTATCGCTCGCGCCGACTTTGATCTTCTTGGTACGCTCCACCAATTTATTGAGGAAGGTGTCGTAGATTTTTTCGCTAACGATGACGCGCGAGCATGCAGAACACTTCTGTCCCTGATAGCCGAACGCGGCGGTTGCGGTGCCTTCGACTGCGGCATCGATATCGGCTTCGTCGTCGACGATCATGCCGTCTTTGCCGCCCATTTCGAGGACAGTGCGCTTGATCCAGATCTGCCCGGGAGCCGCTTTGCCGGCAAGTTCCGAAATACGCAGGCCGACTTCTTTGGAGCCGGTAAAGCCGATGTAGCGCGTCTTGGGATGCTGCACGATGGTGTCGCCGATGACACCACCCGAACCGGTCAGGAATTGCACGGCTTCCTTGGGCACGCCTGCTTCATGCAGAATGTCGAGGAATTTTGCGGCGATAGTGGGTGAATCGGCGGCGGGCTTGAGCACGACGGTATTCCCGGTGACGAGCGAAGAGACAACCAGCCCAGCCATGATGGCCATAGGAAAATTCCAAGGGGGGATGATCGCGCCGACGCCTAGCGGGATATAGACCATGTAATTGCGCTCGCCGCGCATTGGCGTGAGCTTTTGCGGCTCGGACAGGCGGAGCATTTCGCGGCCGTAATATTCGCAAAAGTCGATGGTCTCCGCGACGTCGGCGTCGGCTTCCGGCCAGGTCTTGCCTACTTCGTAGCAGACCAGCGCGGCCAGTTCGAATTTGCGTTCGCGAATGATTTGCGCGGCCTTGAACAGGTATTTGGCGCGGGTTTCTGCCGGCACTTTCTTCCATGTATTGAAGTAGCTATTTGCGAACTCGATGGCTTGCGTGGCCTGCTCTTTGGAAGCGTCCTGAAACATGGCGATCACTTCGGAGGGCTTGGAAGGATTGGTGGACTTCTTCTTGCTTGTGGTGATGACCTTCTGGCCGCCAATCCACATAGGGTACTCGCGACCAAACTCGTCATGGACGGTCTTCAGCGCTGCCTCCATCTTTTTTCGATTGTCGGCATTCGAAAAATCGATGAAAGGCTCGTTGGTAAACTCGGGTACCTGCAATTTCGCTTCGGCGGTCGCCATGGCGCTGTTCCTCCTATGTGATAAGCCTACAATTATAGGTCTCGTGGCCCAGCCCGACAAGCCGCAGGGGAGGTTGCGGATTGCCCCGCGAGGGCTCCGTGGGCGGTCGTCGCGCCTCAAACTACTCAAACCAAAGGTCCTACCTCCAGGCTCCAGAGCGAAAACAAACAGGCTAGCGGCTGGGCTAATTGGCTGCCAGAAAAAAACTTCGGCCGGGACGTCTATTTGAGCCCGCTTCGTTCGACAAATAGATAGACAAGTAGATGAAGCCGATTGTTTGGAAAGGAACGAAGCGATGAGACACAGCGAACGAACTACCAATTTCTTGGCAACGATTATCGCAGCGGCCGCACTCGTTGTTAGCCTGGGGGCTATATCGTGCGTCGCAAGCGGGCGGCAAATGCCATGCGCGAAAGCGAAGACCGTGATTTCGAACACTGGTAGTTCACCGACTGGCGAGGCCGCGCAGATATTTTCCGGGATTGCAGAAGATGCTCTGAGTTCGTTCGTGGTTGAACGTACATTCGAAGCCGTGGGATTTTGCGACGGCGGATTTCGACATGAACCCTGGGGATGGTTGATCGCTGAAGGACTTCGCGCCGTGGAAACTACGCTAGGGGAAATGCGTTTGAGGCACGTCGTCGTTGAAGTTTTGTTTCGGGTCGAGAGAGCATTTGAGGCGGACTAGATTTTTAAATCGTGCCGAGATGGGGTCCAGCGTGCTGGCCCCCTACAGGCGGAACATCAGCTGCCGACCAGGGCTTGATATTGCGCATCGGTCAACGGCACAACCGACAATCTGCCGATGCGCACGAGAGGTGAATCCGCAAAGAGTTTCTTCGCCTTGATCTCCGCGAGGGTGACGGACTTGGCGAGCGGCTTGCCGGCCTTGATGCTGACAACTGGGGTTTTCCCATCACCGGATTCCACGGAAACGACCGATGCGGTTCCCACGGCACTTTTTACGTCGCCGGTTTCGTAAATGATCAGGCGATCGCCTTTCGACATACCGCGCAAATTTTTCAGGGCGACGGGATTGGAGACGCCGTCCCACTCGGTTTCGCCATCCTTTTGCAATTTCGCAAAGGAATACTCGGTTGGTTCCGTTTTCAGCAGATAGTTGTTTGCCACTGTTTCCTCCCCGCGCAATCGCGAACATCGCGCAGCCAAATTGTATCCGGTCACGGATTCCGCGCTAAGCCTTCTTTTTTCGACGCGCCGGCGCGGCAAGAGCCTGACCCAATGGACAGGAGGCGTGGAGGACACAGGAGTGATTTCCGTCACGGTGAATGCGGTCCTCGTTCGTGAAAATTGTATACAAGGCCAAGTTAGAGCTACGCGAAGAATGCTGGCCTGGCGACACGAGGAGCAGGATGAGCGACAAGAACTACAAAAACATGGTCGACGGGGCGATGCAGAATTCAAACGACGCCGGCGATCATCATGAAGCTGGCGGCCAGGAGTACATCCGGATCAGTAACGAACGCTACGCGAAAGATTCGGCGCTGGATGATCGGCTGTCTATTGAAGACCGGCAGATGCTGAGCGATATGGGAATTGCATTTTAGTCGCAGAGACCAGACCGGCCGAGCTTTGCTCGTATCGATATGCCCGGGGCGTTCGAATGCTTTGTCGTTCCAGTTCGACTCCCTCCTAATCTCAGAGCCGAGATTTTCAGTGGCGCAAACGCCCCATCAGTCCCATTACTTTCGGGTGTTATCTCTTAGGAAAAATTCTATTGCGGGAACCTTACCTGCGCAGGGTACAATCCCACGCAGAGTAGCTTGCCTTGCTCTGGCGTCCCCCAGGGCGGTTCATGAAAGTAATGAGTCGCAAACATCCATCACGGCGGGGCCCGTCACGACCACTGAGTCTGTGCCTTTCGGCCATTCTTTATTCTTCGATTTTTGTTCCAGCCACTCCGCTACAAGCGCAGGATCCGCAACAAGATGTTGCCGAAGCCGCGCGCCGCGAGAAAGCGCGAAAGGCCGCGCAGCAAAAAAAAGAAAGTCACGTCTACACCAATGAAGACCTGCAGCAATCCAAGATTCTGACGGACGAAGACCGAGAGCGAGCCGAAGCGCGCAAGAATGATCCGGCGAATCCCGGGAACCAGCCGGCTATGCCTTCGTTTGACGTCGAGAACAGTCCCGCACCGGAAAGTTTGGGAGAAGTTGCTCGACGTTACCGGCAGGAAAAAGCAGCGCGCGAAGCCGAAGAGGCCGCGAAGTCCTTGTCGCCTTCTCTCTTCCATATGGACTTGACGGTACCCGCGTTTGCGGAGCCGATGGAACCTGTGGAGCCGTTGGCGGCGCCGAAGACCTTGCCATGGAAGAATTCGAAACCGGTGGCACGAGTGCAGCGATCGTTGAAGCGCGATCCATTTGCGCCGCAGATGGCGAGTCCCTCTTTGCGTAGAGCGCGTCCGGATCTCTCGGCGAATTTGCCGGTGCCCTCGAAGCCTGCGCTGCCCTTAGTGAATGTGGCGCCGCATATGCCTTCGGTGAGTGCAAGTCATCCCGCAGTCGCGCCGAACCTGGCGCTACCTGCTGTAGCGGTCCCGGTGGCACCGAATGTGAAAGCGGTACAGCCACGCCGGCCTGTGGTGGTGCCTGAGACTTCGGGTATGATCCCGGCGCTGCCCAAGACACATCGTTCGGCGGCAGTGGCTCCGGCAATTGTTCCTTCCGCTCCGCGGCCCACGGATTTATCTGTCGAGAGCAAGGAACCGGTTGCGCCGCATGTAGCAGATGTGGCTCCGGTGGCGCCGAAGTCGCGTCGCGCTGCTGTGGCGGCGCCAAGCTTGCGGCTTCCTGGTGCGTTGGCATCGATTGCGCCCGCGATTGGAGTTGAGGCGAAGCCAACAGCGCCATCTGTGGCACCGCAGGCGGTCGTTGTAGCTCCAACGCTTCCCAAATCGCACCATGTTGCTGCAGTCGCGCCGAGCCTGAAGAACTCCTCTTCGTTAGAAACGGTTCCAAACGTTTCGGCGGGTAAGCAACCAGCGGTTCCCGCGCTAGAGTTCCGTGCGGGTGTAGGTTCGCCTGTAATTCCAGCCAAGAGGGCTTTCGCGACGACAGTGCCGAAACTGCGGATTCCGTTGTCAGCGAGTTTGCAACCCCCGATGCTGGCACCGAATGCCGGGCCCGTCGCTCCGTCAGTTGCAACGCACATAAGCATGGTTGCGCCGGCGGCAGCGAAACCGACGGCCACTGTCGAAGCAACACCAGGCTTGATAGTTCCTGCGTCGCCTAGTTCCCTTCCACCTGCCTTGGCACCGCATGTTTCGCCAATTATTCCGCCAACGGAAAAAAATGGCCGCGACACGCTGCTGATTCAGCCAGGCGATTCGCTATGGAAGCTGGCACGCCGCCGTCTGGGCAAAGGATCACGCTGGAGCGAATTCCTGTCGAGCAATCCTGGCATCGCCGATCCAACTCTGCTGCAACCGGGCACCTTGCTGGTGGTTCCCGCAAACGAAATTCATCCCCGCGCGCTGCCCCCAAATACATACGTTGTGCATAGTGGCGATTCGCTGTGGAAGTTGGCTGCCGCGTATTTCGGCAACGGCGCTGCGTGGACGTGCGTGGCCGAAGCGAATCCGCAATTGCAAAATGCGAATCGCATTCAGGTCGGGCAAGTGCTTATGATTCCGACTTCCTGCCAAAAGTAGATCGTCCTGAGAATTATCGTTGCGCGCGCGATTGGGCGCGGTATGTGTCTTACTCAAATAGTGGCGTGGCGGTGCGAACAAGCTCAAGTTCGCCACAATCGCTTCAAAAAATACGAGACGGCAGCATCGACAGCTCTGCCGTCTCGTTCGGCCATCCAACTTTGCGCGATGCTACTCTACGTCTCCGGTGAGTTCGGTCGCCACGGGCGTCAAAGTGCCAAACAGACCGTGAGATTCCTCGTTCGGTCCTGCGCTGAAAAATAAGGTTGTGGACGGGCCAGCCGCGGCTCCATTGCCGAATGCGAGAGCCCACAGGCCATCGATGGTAAGCACCGAATCGTTGGGATTTTTCACGAAGCCGATAAACTTGTAGGTGAACCCGTTGAAAGCGGCGATCCAGCCACTGCGGAAATTGCCGATGAGAATGGTGTTGCTGAACACGCCGAAGTCTCGCGGGGTCCAAATCGCGCTCCATGGAGAGTTCAACCATGGACCGTGCTGGAGATGGGCGATGTGTCTGCCAGAGGGGGTGAAGATTTCGACGAATCCGTTTCCGGGGCCGGCGACATCATCGTGCCGCGCAGAATCCTGCTTGGCATAAGTTACGAACAAACTGCCGCCGATGTTTTGGATGTTGAAGGGAGCGAATCCCTCGGGAATGCGCTGCCCATCTTTGTGGTCATCCCGGTCATGATCGCCATCGCCATCGACTTCGAAGGCATGGTTTGACAGGCGCACAGGATAAAAATTGGTGTCGTAGACCTCGACGTGGCCGGAACGGAAATTGGTGACATAGAGAAAGCGTTGGCCGTCAATGTCGGCAGTGGTCAGACCTTTATAAACGGCGCCGTTGGCGGAGCCCTTGTCGTTGTTGTCGACGGCCAGAACCGCTGAGGGTCCGCCATTCCATCCAGAGATAGTTCCGTCCTCCGTGGCAAAGATAAACAACGCAGGCTTACCGTTCGGAGCGGGAAGCACGAAGTCGCTGCTGCCGTTGAAGACGGTTCCAGATGGCGTGGAGATGGTACCTGCGGGAGCATTCTTTGGAGGCGGAATCGTAACGATGCCGGTGTTATTGATAGGCACGATCTGGCCGTTACCCATGTAGAGCGTGGATACTCCAGTACCGTTGTCTGCCACCCACCAGGGACTGGTGGAACTGCGGCTAAGTCCCCAGGAGTTGACAAGATTGGCATCGTGCGTGGGAGCGTTGCCCATAATGTCGGACACCAGATTTGTCTGCGTATAGTGCTGAGCGGAAGTCGCGGCCGGGTGCGTCGCGAGAACCAGCAGCGTCGCGATTCCAAGCGTGCATCGATTGATTGAGGGCATATTTGTTTCTCCGTTCGAGTCGAATAGGAAGATATGCACGTTCCTAGCGCGAATTGACTCAGGTGTACACGCGACGCAGGATGCCTCGCGAGTTCTGGACATCACTCCTGGGACGAAAGACCTGTACGACGTGGGTGGGCGCGTCGCTCAACGGCACGCTGCGAATCGAGCGCTGAGATGATTCAAGCCGGGGAGAAGAGAATCCAGTCCAGAGTTGTCATTTTTTATGCTCGGAAGGATGCACAGCATTTTGCAAATCTTAAACTGGCAATGATGAAGCGACGGAGAGCGGGGGGCGGAATTCTAAATCGTTCTGGGGCGAAAACTTTTTTCAGTCCTAAGAGCGATAAGGATTGCCGGGAGCGACGAGATTTGCGGATAGTTCGGCGCGAACCATCGGCACGACCTCTTGGCCGAGAATTTCGATAGCGCGCAGCATTTTTGGATGCGGCAAGGTCGAGACTCCCATCTGAAAGGTGATGCGCGAAACGCCACCGAGCACTTCGTTGAAATAGAGCGCCTTCTTCGCGACGGTCTTTCCGTCTCCGATCATTAGCGCGCCCGTCGGACCGCGAAGCGCGTCGAACTGTAATCGCGTGGTCGGAGGCCAGCCGCGTTCTTTGCCGATTTCCGTGAAGGTGTGCGCGTAGCCGGGGAAAAAATCGTCGGCGGCTTGATCGGTGGTGTCGCCGAGAAAACCGATCAAGTGGAGTCCGACAATCATTCGCTCCGCAGGATGGCCGGCGCGGCGGCCGGCTTCGCGATACAGATCAATGAGCGGGCGAAAACGTTCGGGTTCGCCGCCGATGATGGCAACCATGAGAGGAAGCCCCAGCATTCCCGCGCGAACAAAAGAGGTTGGAGTGCCGCCAACGCCTATCCAGATGGGAAACGGATTTTGCAACGGACGAGGATAGATGGCTTGGCCGGTTAAGGCGGGGCGATGCTTACCCGACCAGCGAACTTCGGTGTTGTCGCGAATTTTGAGGAGCAGATCCAACTTTTCGGCAAAGAGTGAATCGTAATCTTCCAAACGCAATCCGAATAGGGGATAGGATTCGATGAAGGAACCGCGGCCTGCGACGATCTCTGCGCGACCATTGGAAATGAGGTCGAGCGTCGCAAATTCCTGGAATACACGGACGGGATCAGCAGCGCTTAAGACGGTGACGGCACTGGTGAGACGGATATTTTTGGTGCGCGCAGCAGCAGCGGCGAGAATCACGACGGGAGCGGAATCGAGAAACTCGGCGCGATGGTGTTCGCCAATTCCGAAGACGTCGAGGCCGACCTGGTCGGCGAGTTCGATTTCATCGAGGAGATGCTGCATTCGCTCGACGGGGCTGAGAGTTTGCCCGGTGACCGGGTCGGAGATGGCTGCGGCAAAGCTATCGATTCCAATGTGCATGAACGAGCTCCTGAGGTATTCGATTGGATTGCGCAGAGCGAGGTTTGGGCACAAAGAATTTGGCTGGCCACGCTATTACCAGTCGATAATTCGTCGATAGGTCTCCTTGAGCAGGCTCCTATCCTGAACGGGTGCAATAGCAATCGGATCGCCAGTCTCAACCGAGCCGATCCATCGCCACTATAAGCCACGCGTTATCAGTGTGATAAAGAAACTAGAGCAGCGAGAGGCATCTCGCATGTGCCAACGCCGCACGGGGAGACACAACTAGCTAGTTGCATTGTGGTTATCAAGTTTCAGTCGGCAGAAAGTTCGGCGGCTGCTTCCGCGAAAATTTCTGTGTGCAAATCGACGTCGGCGACGGTGGTTTCGGGGCACATCAGCGCCATATTGTGGAATGGCGTGAGCAATACTCCACGATTTAACGCGTGGAGATGGAGGAAGCGCTCCAGTTCGAAGTCGGAAGCGGCGGCCGACTCGCCGCCATTGCGCGGAGGTTGTTGGCGGAAGGTGTATTCGGCGCGGCACCCGAGGCGCTGCACGTTCCAGGGGAGATTGAGTTTCTGAATTTCCGCGGCGACGCCCTGGTTGAAACGCTTAGCGAGTGCAATCATGTTTTCGAAATTCCGAGTGGTCAGCAAATTTTCCAGGGTTGCGCGCATGGCCGCGAGCGAAAGTGCGTTGCCAGCAAGAGTGCCGCCGATGCCGCCCACATCGCAGTCTTCCAGATGGATGCGCGCCGAAATTCGTTGCGCCACTTCTTCGGAGCAGCCATAGGTGGCGCCGGGAATGCCGCTGCCAATCGCTTTGCCGAAGACCAGCATATCGGGATCGAGGTTCCACTCCGCAGTGCAGCCACCGGGGCCAGCGCAAATTGTGTGCGTCTCGTCAGCGATAAGGAGCGCACCGTAGCGCTGTGCCGATTCTCTGGCTCGCTCCCAGTAGCCAGGGTCAGGCAGGATGATTCCGACATTGGTCATGGCGGGCTCGGCCAGAATGCAGGCGACGTCGTGGTGTTTCAGGGCGTCTTCGAGTGCGTTCAAATCGTTGAATTCCACGAGGCGTGTGGTTTCCACAGGATTCAAGGGCGGGCCAATGTTTCCGCGGCGGGGACCGACTGCGCCATCGTGCAGCGTGGCAAACGTTTCGTCGACGGTCCCGTGATAGCAGTAATGGAAGGCGAGAATCTTGGAGCGCTGGGTGATCTCGCGGGCGATGCGAATCGCGAAACGATTCGCGTCTGTTGCGGTAAGCGTGAATTGCCAGTACGGCAGGCCAAAACGTTTCTTGAGATCCTCGCCGACGTAAAGCGAATCTTCGGTGGGCAGCATGAGCGTGATGCCTTCGCGGACACGTTTCGCTACGGCGCCGGCTACGATATCGGGGGAATGCCCGGTCATCGCACCGGTATCGCCGAGGCAGAGGTCGACGTAATCGCGCTCATCCACGTCGGTGAAATGCGCGCCTTTCGCGTACTTCACGAAAACGGGAAAGGCTCCTGCCCATTTTTTCATCCAGTTCATCGGGACGCCGCCGAGCAGTGAATGCTGAGCGCGCTGGTACAGTTCTGCTGAGCAAGGATGCTCCGCGACGAAACGCTTCTCTTCGCGTTCGAGGAGTTTTTTCAGCTTGGCGCGATCCAAAGTGGTCATGTTGGTTTCAATTCAGGTGCGATACAACGTCTGCTCGCTAGCGAAGTTCGTGGATGATTTCTTTGGCGGCGTTGGCACCGGATGCGCCGGTCAGGCCGTTTCCGGGATGAGTGCCATTGCCGCACAAAAAAAGACCCCGAATCGGAGTCTGGTAGCGGGCCCAATCGAGCACCGGTCGCATGGTGAAGAACTGGTCGAGCGCAAGTTCGCCATGAAAAATGTGGCCACCGGTGAAGCCGTAGGTGGTCTCCAGGTCTTGGGGCGTGATGACGTGCGCAGCCTCGACGATGTTCGGCAGATTCGGAGCGTAGGCGCCGAGCGTGCGCAGCAACGTGTTCACGAGTTCACCGCGACGCTCAGCCCAGGTGCCCCGCGCTAGATTGTAGGGAGCGAATTGGAAGTAGGCAGAAAGCACGTGCTTGCCTTCGGGAGCAAGCGAAGGGTCGAGCAGCGTAGGAATGCTAATGTCGAGATACGGTTCGCTGGAAATTTCGCCGTACTTGGTGGCGTCAAAAGCCTTTTCCAGGTAATCGATCTCGTGGCCAATGTGGATGCGGCCGGAGAGTGCCTCGCGGAATCCATCGGGACCTACTGCATTTGCCAGCGACGGAAACTTCGGCAGATCTCCGAGGGCGAGATGAATTTTTGCGACATTGCCAACCGAACGAAAATTCTTCATGCGCATAGCGAAAACTGGATCGAGATTGGAAGGATCGAGCAGTTGGAAGAAGGTGCGCTTGGGATCTACGCCCGAAACGACGGCTTCGCAGGCGATTTCGTCTCCATTGGTGAGCACGACTCCAGTGACGGCACCATTTTTGCTGCGAATGAGTTGCACTTCCGCGCTGGTGCGGATTTCTGCTCCGGCTTTTTCGGCAGCTTCGGAAAGAGCGCGCGAAAATTCGCCAAGCCCGCCGCGTGGGAATGCCGCAGTACCTACCGGATGGCAATCCGCGGCGGCTCGCAATAGCAGCAGCGCGGTAGATCCGGCCGACCACGGGCCCAAATTCGCGCCAAAAATGCCGCGAGCGGCGATTACCGCACGCAAGAGTTCGGTTTCGAAAAATTCCGCAGCAAAATCGGCTGCGGCCATAGGGCCCCAGCGCAGTAAATCGAAAATTCCAGTTTTGCCGAGCCCGCGGACGGAGCGCCCGGTCTTGAGCAGGTTCCAGTAATCTTCCGGCGACGGATGATCAATCGCGGGCGGAGTGATGCAGGTGAGTTGATTAAAGACACCGGCAATTTCTTCGAGCGATTCGGCAAACTCGGTATATTTCGAACCATCTTTTGCGGAGATATGCGAAATGCTGCCCGCTGTTTTTGCGGCGTCGTTGTAAAAAAGCAGAGCGCGGCCATCGGGAGCAGGCGCAAATACGCGCGGTTCCGGTTGAAGAATTTCGAGTTTGAAGCGCTCTAACTTGAGATCGCGAGCAATGTCGGAGCGCAGGGGTCCGAGCGTGTGAGCCAACGTCGAAGCTTTGAAGCCGGGATGGAATTCCTCGGTGATTGCGCCGCCGCCAACGATTTCGCGGCGTTCCAGCACGATGGGCTTGAAGCCACCTTTCGCCAGGTAAAACGCGGTGATCAGCGCGTTGTGGCCACCGCCAATGAGCACAACTTTCTGTCCGATGGGCATAATCAGTTGGCCGCCTTCTTCCACTCTTTCAGGATGACCTGGCTGGCGATGCGGCCGTTGGCGCCCATGATGCCTCCGCCGGGATGAGTCGCCGAGCCGCACATGTAGACGTTATCGACCGGCGTGCGGTAATAGGCCCAGCCCGGAACGGGGCGTAGAAAGAAAAGTTGCTCGAGCGAAAGTTCGCCCTGAAAAATGTTGCCTTGGGTGAGACCAAATTCGCGCTCGAGATCGAGCGGGGTGAGAACCTGCTTGTCGATGATAATGTCTTTGATGTTGGGGGCGTGCTCGGCAATGGTGTCGATTACATTGTTGCCGAAGGCTTCGCGATGATCGTCCCAGGTGCCTTGCGCCAATTTGTAAGGAGCGTATTGCACGAAACAGGAAAGCACGTGTTTGCCGGCAGGGGCGACGGAAGGATCGGTAAGGCTTGGAATCACCATGTCGATGTAGGGGCGGCGGGAGTAGTGGCCGTATTTCGCGTCGTCGTAGGCGCGTTCCATGTATTCCATTTTCGGCGAAATGGAAATGGCGCCACGCAAATGGGCACCAGCGCCGGGCAGAGCCTTAAAATTTGGAAGGGCGTTGAGAGCGATATTCACTTTTCCCGAGGAGCCGCGGAATTTGTAGCGACGCACGCTCTCGAGGAAGTCTGAGGGAAGTTCCTTGGGCTCCATGAAAACTTCGAAGGTAAGGTGCGGATCGACGCTGGAAGAGATGACGTTGCAGCGGATTTCCTCGCCGGATTTCAAGACGACGCCAGAAGCACGATTATCTTTTACGAGAATTTTGGAGACGGCCGCTTGTGTGCGAATTTCGACGCCAAGTTCGCGCGCGGCGGAGCCGATTGCGTTGGAAATTGCGCCCGTGCCGCCGCGGCTGAATCCCCAGGAGCGAAATGCGCCGTCGATTTCTCCCATGTAGTGGTGTAGCAAAACGTAGGCTGTGCCTGGGGAACGGATACCCAGGAAAGTGCCGATGATGCCGGAGGCTGACATAGTGGCCTTGAGCACATCGGTCTCGAACCACTGGTCGAGAAAATCGGCGGCGCTCATGGTCATGAGCTGCACCAAAGTGTAGCGTTCGTCGGAAGAGAGTTCCCTGAAACGCTGCAGCAGAAAATTCAACTGCTTCAGGTCCTTCGGATTCAACGTGGTCGGGTCCGGAGGAATCATGGAGAGCAGCGGCTTCACGAAGCGGCACATCGGCGTCATCATCTTGGAAAATTCGTCGTAGGCTTCGGCGTCTAGACGTGAATGGCGGCGGATTTCGCGCTGCGTTTTAGCGTGATCATTGACTCGCCAGAGGTAATCGCCGCTGGGCATGGGAGTGAATGTGCCGTCGAGCGGAAGAATTTCGAGGCCGTGGCGAGGGAGATCGAGCTCGCGAATAATTTCGGGACGAAGCAAGGAAACGACGTAGGAACATTCCGAGAAAAGGAAACCGGGGACAATTTCTTCGGTTACGGCGGCGCCGCCCAACACGCCGCGTCTCTCAAGAACCAAAACTTTCTTGCCGGCCTTGGCGAGGTATGCCGCATTCACCAAGCCGTTATGGCCGCCGCCGATGACGACAGCATCGTAGGACTGAGACATTCGTTATGACTCCAGAATAAAAGGGCAGCGTGATATTAAGGAACGCAACATTCTACTGGCAGCGCGTTTAGCACACAAGCACAGGTAGACAAATGCGGCGGTTGCGAGTGCTTGCGGGGCCAGCAAATTCGCACCTATAATTCACAGTTCGCCGGGCGCTGCGGAAAACCCGGTTGCGTGATGGCCACGGAGGAAACGTGCCAGTCGGAACTGCCTTTCATGAAAGAACGCTCGCACTTTGCGAGAGCCTGAATTACCGGGAATGGTCGGGCTACTACACGGTCAGCGTGTATGAGATGACGCACGAGCATGAATACAACGCAATTCGCAATTCCGCAGCGCTGATCGACATTTCTCCACTGTTCAAATACCGGGTTACGGGCAGCGATGCGACGAAATTCGTGAATCGCGTGATTACGCGGGACATCAATAAGGTGGCCGTCAACCAAGTGATTTATTGCTGCTGGTGCGATCCTGAAGGAAAAGTGATTGACGATGGGACGATTACGCGTTTGGGAGAAAATGAGTATCGCTGGACGGCCGCGGACCCGAGCTTGCGATGGTTCCGGCAAAATTCGCTGGGCCTGAATGTGGAAATCGAAGATATCTCGGAGAAGACGGCGGCACTGGCGCTGCAAGGGCCGACTTCGGGGAAATTGCTAAGCGCCGTGACGGACGCGGACATCGCCAAGCTGAAATATTTTCGCGTGACGCACGGAAAGATTGCGGGCGTGCCGGTGGATGTTTCGCGGACGGGATACACCGGAGACTTGGGCTACGAGATTTGGGCGCCGTGGGATAACGCCGTGAAGGTGTTCGATGAATTGATGGTGAAGGGCAAGCCGTTTGATATTCAGCCGGCGGGAATGATTGCGCTGGATATTGCGCGGATTGAAGCGGGGCTCATTTTGATAGAAGTGGACTATAACTCCAGCAAGCGTGCGTTGATCGATGAGCAGAAATTCACGCCGGGGGAAATTGGATTGGGGAAGCTGGTCGACCTGAAGAAGGAAAACTTCGTGGGGGGCGAGGCGTTAACGCAGGAAGCGCAACGAGGCGGTCCGAAGCGTTCTCTAGTGGGACTGGAAATTAATTGGAGCGAAGTGGAAGCGCTGTACGAAAAGATCGGGATGGCGCCGCAGGTGCCTGGTACGGCTTCGCGTGTGGCGGTGCCGGTTTATCGCGGAGGGCGGCAAGTGGGGAAGGCCACGTCGACGACATGGTCGCCTACGCTGAAGAGGATGATCGCGCTGGCGTCGGTGAGCAAGGAAAGCGCGGCGGTGGGGATGACGCTGAGCATGGAATTGACGGTGGAAGCAGCGCGGAAAACGGTTTCGGCAAAAGTGGTGCCAATTCCCTTTTTTAATCCGGCGAGGAAGACGGCGGCGATCTGAATTTCGGTGTATCGCGAGCGCGTTCGATGTGTGGCGTGGCGAGAGGAAGATGTGTAGCCACCTACGGCGCTACGGTTTGTCGGCTTGAGTACCCAGCGCGCCGACCTTCGCGATGCTCAGGGTCGGCGCGCTGGGCTAACTTGTGACGCCCCTCTGGCGCTCGATTGGTAGCTGCTCCTGGTTCCTTCTTGACGGCAAACTTCGAATTCAATCCGACTTGCTTCAGACCACCGCGGCGTTCAACTGCTTAGGATTTCGATATCGTTACTGCGCCGCGTTGAACTCATGGGTTCAGGCGGTTATATTTTTGGAGGACGGCGCGAAGCTGGTCGTGGGGGAGAGCGCTGACATGATGGTTCTCGATGCCGGTCATGGATTCGGCGGCAATCATGGCGTTGACGATGGACTCTTCCACAGCTTGCACAGTTGCGGCGAAAACGGGATCGAGTGAATCGTTGGGCATCATCTTGAGGTCGACGACGTGATCGGCGGAGCCA
>DASXLU010000277.1:0-17379 GCA_036496065.1 Candidatus Acidiferrum sp. | reverse complement strand
TCAAGCCTAACGACTTCGCCCGCACCTTCCGCCATCCCGACCATGGCATTCGCAACCTCGACTGGATGCTCTTCCTCTACGCCTGGCACGGCCGCCACCACACCGCCCACATCACCGAACTCCGCAAACAAAAATCCTGGTGAACTCGGGAACCTACCGCGATACCGAAAAGACCTTGCTTTTGTAGGGGCGCAGCATTGCTGCGCCCCTGTTAGCCATGAATTTGACTATGTCTCTTAGCCGATTTTGGCGTTACCCACACGATCCACGACCGAGCACCGTTGCGCCCGCACAGAGCCCCACAGGTAACATCGCAACCTTTTGCGAATTCAAGCGAGTGGTAATCGCACATTTCGTGCCTGCAAGCCGCTTGGTTTGCTTTGCTTTCGGAATTAACGGTACGATTCCAAGGAACTCGGCAAAGGAGACTACATGGCACGACCCGCAGGCACGTACGCTATTTTTGAGACTTCGCAAGGCAACATCGTCATTCGTTTGCTCGACAAAGAAGCGCCTAAGACCGTCGAAAACTTTATCGGCCTCGCCGAAGGCACCAAGGAATTCACCAACGAATCCACCGGCAAAAAGGAAAAGCGCAACTTCTATGACGGCCTCGGCTTTCATCGCGTCATTCCCCAATTCATGATTCAGGGCGGATGCCCTCGTGGAGATGGACGCGGCGGCCCAGGCTACACCTTCTCCGACGAGTTTCACCCTTCGCTGAAGCATTCCAAAGGGGGCAAGCTTTCCATGGCCAACTCCGGCCCCAACACCAACGGTAGCCAGTTTTTCATCACCGTTGCGGCAACACCCTGGCTCGATAATCGCCACACCATTTTTGGCGAAGTCGTCGAAGGTCAAGACGTTGCCGACAAAATCTCCAACGTGCCTCGCGATTCCAGCGATCGCCCGAAAACTCCCGTGTCGATTCAGAAAGTTCGCATCGAACGCGTGTCCTGATCGCGATTCACTTACGCCATGCTTTCGCCGGCGCGCCTCACACAACTGCTCGTCGAATTCATCTTCGTCTTGTTGGGCGCGCTGGTGGTGTTTTTAGGTCTCACCGGACGCATCTTCTTTGACCGCCGCAGCACCAGTTGGCTCGGGGTCAGCCTGGCGCTCATCGTCTGGGGAATCTTGGCCATCGTCCGCTCTGGTGACTGGCGTACTCGCTGGGAGAAGTGGAATCGCGGCGCTTCCTTGGCGCTCCTCGGCGTCATCATGCTCGTGACCACTCGCGTTCCATTCCTGTGGGTGGCGTATCTGCTCGCAGCGGCGGGATTCGTGCTCATCGCACGCGGACTCATCTCGGTATTCCTGATTCTGCGCCAAGGCACCACCTACACCCCGCGCACCTGATCTAGACGCACTAGGCCTTACGCCGCATCGCCTGGCCTTCGCTATCCGCTTAGTTTTTCGTCGAAGGTTTCTTCCGGTTATTCGCTTCAAGGTGCGCGCGCAGTCGCGTCACGACGGCCTCTTCCTGGCCGTCTTCCAGTTCCTTCTGCACTTCTTCCAGCGCAAAGTGCACCACGTCGTGGTGATGCATTTCAAGCGGAGCCGTCGCTTCGCTGAATCGCAGCCACAACCGGTGCAGCAGGTTCACTTCATTGGCCGTCAGATTCGGTGCATGCGGTCCCAGCACCTTATAGACTTTGTCGCCATTCGGCAGGTGAATTTCCAGATTGAATTGCGGCTTCGGATCGCCCAGCTTTTCCCACGCGTCTCCGATATTCTTGGCCTGGTCTTCCGTCGATTCCTTCGGGGAATGCCCAAGCACGATGGTGCTCGATTGCAGCGATGCCGCTGCCCGCAAAATACCGTCCCAGAGATTGTTCGATGCCACCACCGCGAGCCGAATGGTCTTTCCGCGTTTTTCTGCAACCGACAGCGCCTGCGAGAACAGTTGCTGCTCGATGCTGCCAAACAGTTGCTCCGCCTCTAACTCGTATTCGCCCGACGCCGATCGCCGCAACAATCGTACGTGCAGCACAATCACGTCGCGCCTCCCCGGCTTCACGCGGTCCAGCACATTTCCCAGGTGATATAGCGCGTGCACGTTGCTGACCGGCACCAGAATGTTCCCTGGCCGCGCACCCAGCGCCTCCGGCGTAAGTTCACCTTCCGTGGCCAAATGGAACTGGTCCATCTCCACGTGGTGCACGGTGCCTCGCGACCGCCGCGTATATCGTTCCGAGGTGGTAAAAACAATAAATAGGAATATCGAAAACGTAACACCCGCAATCGTCGCGTCAGGCTTTGTGAACAGATTCACCACAGCGAGGCTTAACAGCACCAGCGTAATCAGCGCCAGCCCCAGCGGAATCTCCACGCCAAAAATGTGGAAGTTCAGCGGCACTCGATATTCGCGATCGCCGGGATGCGTGTAGCGCAGCACCAGCACCGCCATCCCCTTCATCGCGAAACTCCAGATCACCCCGAACGCATAGAGGTTCGCCAGAAATGTCACATCACCGCGGCTGATGATGATCGTCAGGATTTGCAGTCCCGCAATGATGTTGATCAGCCGGTACGAGGTGCCGAACCGCCGGTGCGGCTGCCGGAACCAATCCGCCAACACTCCATCTTCCGACACACGATTCAGCACGCCATTCGAGCCGACAATCGCCGTATTCACCGCCCCGGCCAGAATCAGCGTGCCCACCACCACCACAAAGCCATGGAAGATCAGCCGCAACACGAACGGCCCTTCCAGGTTCATCGCCAGTCCGCCAATCAGGTTTTCCAGGAAGTTTTGCCGCTGTGCGTCGGGAATCAGCATCACTGCAAAGAACGACACCAGCGATGTAAACACTAGGCTATAAATGAAAATTACCAGCCCGGTTTTCTTCAGATTAGGAAGCTTGGGATGCTCGATTTCGCGGTATACCTGCGCCAGCGACTCTTCGCCGCTCATGGCAAGCACGGAATGCCCAAGGCCGACCAGCACCGCAATCACGGTGATAAAGTGCCCAAAATGAATCCCATACAGCCAACCCATCGCGTTCTTTTCCAGCCGCATCGTGTGGGCATTCGGGAAAGGAGGAAGTGCGGGATGTCTCAGCAGCGCCGTGTAGATGCACCAGGCTATCAGAATCACCACCATCACGGTGGTAATCTGCATAATGCGCATCGCTTTCTGGCTGGATTCGTGGACGCCTTTGACGTTGTACCACCAGAAGTACACGGTGCAGAGAATCGCAAAAAACGCCGCGCCAATATCCGGCGAAATATGCAGGCCCAGGTGAATGTAGTCGCAAGTCTCGTTGATCAGCCCGACGATGTACTGTCCCGCCGACACACCGCTGATCGGACCGGTCAAAATGTAGTCAAACATTAGGGCCGACACGCTGAACTTGGCCAGCGTTCCGCCCATGGCCTCTTTCACCACGCGGTACACACCGCCACGCACGAACATGCTGCAGCTCTCTACGTAAATCGCTCGCACGCAGTAGGAGAACAGCATCACGCCCAGGATGAACCAGGGCGCAGCCTTGCCGATGTACGCTTCAGCCTCGCCGCCCGCATAGTATGCGGAAGACGCCAGATCGTTCAGCACGATGGCTGCGGCGCGCCAGAACGAAATGAAGCTCAGGAGAGCGGTGGTCGCAATTAAAACACGCGGAACGCCGTTCCCTTGACTGCCTTGGGCAGCCGGGCTGTTAGGATTGCTGCTCATTTAGAGGTAAATGGCCTGCAGGAATTAATGCTCCCACGTTTTAGTAGGCAAGTCCAGTTTGCGCATGTAACAAAACGTTATTCTTCTAGTATTCAGGCAGACTTGCCGCGAAACGCCTTGGCGCACTCGTCGCAGGGACACAACGTCCGCAAATAGTCGTAGCTGTAGATGCCCGTCGAGTGCCCGTCGCTGAAATTGATTTGAATCGCGTAGTTGCCCACTTGCGTGGCCGATTGCGCTTTCGCCTTGGGCTTATACATCGGCAAAACCGCTGACGGCATGGGATTTAAGCCCGCGAAGTCTTCCTTCTTTGCTCGCTCATCGTTGCACGTGGCACAAGGGCATTTGTCTCGCAGGTACGGAAAATCGAAATGGCTCGAGTGCTCGTCCGCCCATGTAATGTCCACTCCAGCCCCCGTCTTCACGTGCACCTTCACGGCCGTAGGCTTCTTACGTTGATCAATTGGACTTGGCATATCCTCTGAATCCCTGTTTGTAGGTCGCGGTTTTAGCCGCGGCGCTATGCGCTTTGCCGGTCAAATGGGCTTTAGCCCTTGAAGGACCGCCGTCGCTTTTTTTTTCCCTGCATCCTGTTGCGCCGCATCACGACTGCCTTTCGGACTTCCCATGCCCGTCGCAGCAGTCTCCCGGCGGTATGGGATTGCCGTGCGGACACGTCTTCGGGTGTCCCAGGAACGTGCAGATGCGCTGGTCCAGCTCCGGGCTGATGATGTGTTCGAACTTGCACGCCTGCGTGTGCGCTTCATGGTCATCGATCCGGAAAGTATCCTTGAACAAGCGCTCCGCCAGCCGGTGACGCCGCACCACGTCGCGCGCTCGCGTCATGCCACGTTCCGTCAATTGCACTTCGCGCTCCTGCATTTGCACCAAATGCAAGTCTTCCATGCGCGCCAAAGTTCGAATTGGGTCCACACCACCCGGCGTGCGAATATGTTCCACGTCCGCGGTGTTCCCTTCTTCCCCGCAAACCCAAATCTGTTCCAGCAAATGGTCGAAGTGAATTCCATCGTCCATGGAAATGTGCTGGTCCACTGCCAAGTGCCCGTGTACCAGCTCAATCCGGCGGTCCGCCTGCTGCGCGATATCCGGATCGTGCGTCACCATCAGAATCGTGTGCCCCGCGCTGTGCAGTTCGCGGAAAAGTCCGAGGACGATTTCTTCATTCGCTTCATCGAGGTTTCCTGTCGGCTCATCCGCAAGAATCAGCTTGGGCTGGTTGATCAACGCGCGCGCTATCGCCACGCGTTGCTGCTCGCCGCCGGAAAGCTGCGAAGGCAAATGAGTCAGACGGTGCCCCAATCCAACACGTTTCAGGGCTTCCGCCGACTCGTTTTCGTCCGTTACGCTGTGAAAATACTGCGCCAACATGACGTTTTCGAGCGCATTTAGGTACGGAACCAGGTGAAATTGTTGAAAAACGAAGCCAATTTTCTCGGCCCGATACCTCACCAACTCCGTCTCGGTAAGGTTCGCCAGATCGACCCCATCCACCATCACGTGCCCCGACGAAAGCTTGTCCAGCCCGCCTAAGATATTGATCAGAGTGGTTTTACCCGAACCCGAAGGCCCCATCAACGCCACCCACTCCCCCGCATGTATATTCAACGAAATGCCGTCGAGCGCGCGCAGCGTGCCGTACTCTTTCACTAGCGTATCAATGCGGACCTGGTAAGCAGTCACGCTTCACCTCGAAATACCGATGCGGGACTTATACTCGCCAGCCGCCGGAGCGGGAACGCACTGGCTATCGAAACGATCACTGTGATGACCACAGAAATAGGATACACAATCCAGCGCGGCTGAGCTGCCACGCCGAACACTGCTTTGCCCAGCCAGATCGACACTATCAAGCCCACCGCCGATCCCACCAATCCGCCAGCAATCCCCATCAAGATGGCTTCCGCCAAAAATAGCCGCACCACGCGGCGTATCGAACCGCCGATGGCCTTCATCAATCCCACATCGTTTTTTCGTTCGATAGCGACGTTGCTCATCCCCGCCATCACGCACAACGACGTCAGAATCAGCACCAGCACCACCGTCGCCGACAGCAATCCACTGATCCGGTTGTAGAGTTTGCCTTCCGCTTCCGCCAGTTGCTTGATTCCGTGAACATCCGCCGCCGGAATCGCTGCCGCCACTGTCCCGATGAATCGCTTCACCGCATCTGGCGTACCCGTCACGCTCAGCTGCACCAGGCTGATGCGCCCCGGCAGATTCGCCAACTCCTGCGCGGTCTTTAGCTTCGTAAAAATTTGCGAGTCTTCTGCGCCGCCTGTCGCTATCACCGCAAAAATCTTGCAAGTGGCTTCGCGCCCTTGGTTGCGCAACAACAAGCCATCGCCCGCGTTCACTTTGAACTGCGCCGCGGCCTTCGCGCCAACTTCACACGCCGCAGGATCGCCTTCGAGTTCGGCGGAATATCCTGTGCGCCGGCCCGGCCGAATCTCCGTCAAGCCCTCGCCTTGCGTTCCGGCAATCACTGCGGGTTCGTAGTGCAACGTCCCGGCCTTCGCAACTTCGCCAATCACGTAAAGAAACGCCACCGTTGGCACGCGCTTCCCTTCGTACTCGGCGGGCAATCGTGTCAGCAGCGCTTCGTCCAGCGTCGTCTGCTCGGCGCTCTCCGCAATGTTCGCGGTATCCAAACTGCCGCTTGCCGCCGATCGCGGCGCGATAATCACGTTCGCTCCCAAGGCCCGGAATTCCGTCGTCAATCTCCGTTTCGCATCGATCTGCAAATTCAGCAGCGCGGACGTGATCGCCGCTCCCGCGCCCAGCGCCAGCAAAATCACAAACAGCCGGGAATAGTTCGAAGTGAGCAGTCGCCTCACGATTCGCCAGAACATCGGGGAGTCGCTCATCATTCGCCCCGCAGAATCGGCGCAGGCTCGTAACGCGAAGCGCGGCGCAATGGAAAAGCGCTACCCAGCAACGTGATTAGCGCGGCCAACCCAAGAATCAATAGCAGCACAAACAGCTTCGGCTCCGGCGCGAACCCAAACACCTTTTCACCCAACAAGCGCGCCAGCACAATCCCAATGCAATACCCCACACCTCCGCCTACGAATGCCAGCAACAATTGCTCCGCCGCCAGCAGCACGCCTACGAGTCCGGATCCCGCGCCCAGCGCCTTCATCAATCCGATTTCCGTGCGCCGCTCGATCACCGAAGCCGCCGCCGATGCGCCTACCGCCAGCGCCGCCGCCAGCAGCGCCGCAAATGTAACCAGCCACAACAGCGTTCGAACGCGCGTCAACACGTTGCCTTCGCCCTCGGCCACTCGCCGAATCACCCGCACATCCGTGCCCCTCAATTCCTGGCTGATCTGCAACGCAATCGCGCTGATGTACGGCGTGCAATACCACGTGTCGAATTCCGCCGGTGTCATGGTCTTAGGGTCTTTGCGCGCGAATGCATCTTCCGGCTTCGTCAGCGCGCTCACGTACAATCGCCGGTACATTCCCGGCTCCGCTGCAAGATCCTGTGCGAATCCGAGGGGAGCAATAATTGCATCATCTTCGGGTCCGCCGCTCGAGAGAATGCCCACGATCTTCACCGGAATGATGACCGATGAGAGCGGCTTGGGCAGGACGTAAAGCGTTTGTCCTGTAGTGGCTCCCCAGCGGCGTGCAAGCTTTTCTCCTACCAACACTTCGGAATCAACCTTGGGGCCGCCACTTGTTCTCGTTTTTTCCGTGAACCAACGCCCCGATTTCAATTGCCACCAGGGATTCGTCTTCTCAACGCCGGTTACGTACGTTGTCCCGTCGGGAATTTTCACCTCATGGTTTACCCATGTTCCGACCAGCTGAACTGGTTCTGAGGGGTTCTTGTCCCCAGCCGCTCTTGAGACCTCGACCGGCACATCCAAAATCGGCGCGAACGCCATGATGTTAAACCGCCAGAAAATTGTTTTGAGTTTACCCAGGTCCGCTTCCGGTAAATATGCGCCCGCATTCGCCGGACGATAATCCACTCCGCCAATTTCCAGCGGCAACGAATCCGCCTCCGGCGTCACCAGCAAATTCGCGCCCAGACTGCGGAATTCTTGCGCCAACCGGTCTCCCACATCCAACGACACGCTCAGCGCCGCCGTGGCCACGGCCATGCCCAAGGCTAGCGCCGCCATCGTCAACATTTTCCGTTTCGGACGTCTTGTGAAGGAATCCGTTACCAGTCGAAGGAACATTTCCGATGTTCAGAACGCCGCTAAAACTCTGAATCTCTCCTAACGCGGAATTTCCTCCGCCGCCTTGGTCACCGAAGACACATCAATCACCACGTTGTCGCCATCCACTTGCGACGTAAATCCAATCGGATTGCATCCGCCCTTCTGCCCGATCGACGGAATGTAAATCGCCGATGCGCAGTGCCGGCAAATCACGTTTTGCCCGTCCTGCCGATAGCCATCCGCGCCGCAAATCAGGCACGCATCCAGCGCGGTTCCATAACCATTGGGCTTCTTAATCACCATGAAGCGAATCGATTGCCCACCGGCATTCAACGTGAACAGGTGTAAATTGCCGTCCTGCACCTCCGCAACCGGAATGCGCACTAGTCCGTTCACGGCCTCCACAGAACGTGCCTGCACCGGCGCCGCGTTCACCTTGGCATAAATGAAATCCGCCGTAAGCACCAGGATCACTGACAAGCTCATCACCGCCGCCGCGATCATCCATAGCCGCTGCTTACGATTCTGCGCTTCCACCAGGCGCCGCTCCGCCGGATTCGCCGTTGCTTCAATCGCTTTCGAATGCGTCGACGACTGCCATTCCTTGAAAATCATCAGTGCCGCTGCGCCAAACACAAAAATGAAGAAGAACAACTCGTTGCGCACAATTGGCCCGAGCAGCGCCATCTCCGTTTTGCTCGACGGAATCCAGCGCGCCTCGCTCAACTCGTGCAACCCGGTTACCGCCAACTGAATCGCAACCAGAATGAGAATCCCGCTCGTCACCGCAAAGAATCGATGCAACGGAATCTTCAGCGTCCCCTTGAAAAAGAACACGCCCACCAATACGGCGGCAGCAACTCCCACACCTGTGCCAATCCACGTTTGTAGCCCCTCCGTGGAAACTTCCACGGCGCGCAATATCAACGCCAACTCCGCGCCCTCGCGCACTACCATCAGGAACACGAACAGTCCCAAGCCCCATCCGGCCGCAGAACCCGCTCGCTCCGCAAATTTTTCAACTTTCGATTCGATTTCCTTTTTCAGGTGCCGCGCGATGCGGTTCATCCAGATAATCATGGTGACCACGAAGAACGCCGCAATCAGCAGCAGCAGCCCTTCGAATCCGTCTTCGCTGATCTGGAACCGCTCCAAAGCGATGGCAGCCGCAAGGCTTAGCGCCGCCGCAACCAAGACTCCGCCCCACACAAATTTTGCCAGGTGGCTTCTGCCGGTGCGCGACAAGTACACCAGAATGATGCCGACGACCAGCGACGCCTCGACACCCTCACGCAGGGCGATAAGGAAAGCGGAAAGCACGGGTTCTCCAGTTGAAAATCATTTGCAACAACAATTCCAGTCTAGCGCCCACTCTTTTCTCCGTCAAGTTCACACGTCACACCGTTCCTCACGATAGAATAAGGACTTGCGCCACTCTCTCCGCATTCTTCGCGCCTTTTCCAAGACCGTTCTCGCGGCTCTACTCTCCGCATGTCTGGCCTGCCCTTCTCTGCCCGCGCAAGACACCAAGAAATCATCCGCCAACCCGAACGATCCTCATGACCTGGTGAAACCCGATCCAAAACACGCCAAGCTCCTGGTGGAAATTGGCGAAAAATTTCAAGCCGCCGGCAACCGCGAGCGCGCGCTCGATTCCTACGAAGACGCTGCCCGCTACGCGCCCTTCGATGTCACCATAGTCAATAAGGCCGCCGTCCTGCGCTCTGAACTCCTCCGCGACTACGCCGACGCCGCCGAAAGATTCGCTGCCGAAGGCAATTTCCAGGACGCCACCGTTCAATTGGCCGCTGCGCTTCGTCTCGACCCCAACAGTCCCGTCATTCTGCAGCGCATGCAGAAGCTTGCCTCCATGAGCGAGCAGAAGAACATCTTGCTGCCCGACTTGCCCGCGAAGGACCTCCCTAAAGTCGAACCAATCAGGGTCTCCAAGGATTTCAACCTGCACTTGGATCTCCGAACCGCCTACGAACAAGCGGCTGGCGCATTTGGCATCAAGGCTTCTTTCGACCCCGACTTACCCGCGCGCGACGTGCGACTCCGTCTGCAAAATGTGGACTTCGACACCACCATGAAAGTGTTAGCCGCCGAAACGGGTACTTTCTGGCGCGCGCTTAGTCCCAATCTGATTTTCGTCGCGGCCAACACAGCCGAAAAGCGCAAAGCCTACGACCCGCAGCTCGAGCAGACTTTTCTTCTTCCCTCTTCCGTCGATTCCGCGGAGATTACCGAGATCGTCCGCGTCATTCGCGATCTCACCGGTGCGCAACACATCCAGCAATCCGTCGCGAACCACACCCTGACGATTCGCGACTCCGCCGAACATGTTCGCTTGGCCGGATGGATCCTGCACGAAGTAGAACAGGCTCGCGGCGAAGTTCTGCTCGAAATCGATCTTCTCGAAGTTGATCGCACCACCGCACGCAATCTGGGCATCACTCCACCCGCCAGCTTGCATCTGTATTCCATACCTCCAAATCTCGGCAGCGCCCTGCATTCTGCTCCAAGCACAACCGCGCTCTTGACCCTGCTCACCCAAATTTTCGGAGCCGTCGCTTCGGGTGGCATCACCAGTCTGGCTGCGGCGATCCCACCCATCGCCTCGATTGGCGGCGGAAAAACCACGTTCCTGTTGGGTCTGCCCAGCGTCACGGCCAATTTTTCCGATGCGCTTTCCCTTGTGCACAGCGGCCGCCAGGTTTTGCTGCGCGCGGAAGAAGGCAAGCCGGCCAGCTTTTTTGTTGGCGAGCGCTTTCCCATCACGCTCTCCCTGTTGTCGGGAAGTCTGGGTTCCACAGGCCTCACCGCAAATCCGGGCGGCACTCCCATCACGATACCTATGCAGCAATTCACCGTGGGAGCCGGGCCTATCTCACTCGTCGGCGCCGACTTTCGCACCATCGGCACGCTGGATGTTGCCGTACTCAACGAACTCGACAACACCGTCTCGATTCTGCTGAATCAGGGCAGTAACGCCACTGCGCAATTCGCGCCGGCGCCAAACTCTCCCGTCGTCTTAGGCCCGCCACGCAGCGCCGCTCCCACCATTCCTGCGGCGCTGGCCACTGGCAACCTGAACCCCCTCATCACTCCCAACAATCCCAATCCGAATGGCGATAACTTCCCCGATTTGCTGGTTACCGATCCCATCGCCAATAACGTCACCGTCTTGCTGCAATCCGCCAATGGAGACGGCACATTTCTCACTCCGAAGACGCCCATTACCGTCGGCAAGCAGCCCAGTGCAATCACCACCGGCACGTTCAATACAAATAGCAATTCCAACACGGGTTTCGTTGTGACCAACTTCACAGACAACACTTATTCCGTATTCAACGGCAATGGTGACGGCACTTTTACCGAGGTGACCGGCTCGCCCTTTGCTCTTCCCAACACCGAGCAAGGGCCTTACGCGATCACCGTGGCCGACTTTAACGGCGACGGCAAATCCGATTTGGCCATCGTCAATCGCACCACCAACAACGTCACCGTGCTCGCTGGCAATGGTGACGGCACCTTCAAGGAATTCATCCGATCCCCATTGCCTGTCGGGAATTTTCCTGTGGCCATAGCTTCTGGCAGCCTGTCCGGTAGCACCGGACCGGGCCTCGCTATCGTGAATCAGAACGACAATTCGGTCTCCGTATACCTGGGTAACGGCGATGGAACGTTTGTGGTCGCGTCGCAGTCGCCTCTAGCTACCGATACCACTCCTTCTGGCGTCGCCATCGCTGATTTTGCCGGGCAATCGCTTGGCGGCATCGCCGTCACCAACACCGCCACCAGCACCGTCACTGTTTTTGCGGACTTGGGAAACGGCTTATTCACCAGCGCGCTGGAGCCCGCAGCGGGAGCCAATCCTGGCGCCATCATCACCGGCGATTTCGCCAATTCCAGTTTTCCCGACATTGTCGTCGCCAACAACAACAACCAGAGTGGCGTCGCGGGCCAGATCACTTTGCTCGTCAGTCCAGCCAGCGTCATTTCTAACCCGGCCATCAACCAGCAACCCTATCCAGGCTCCGAGTACGAGGATATCGGCCTGAAAGTCAAAGCCACGCCGAGTCTGCACAGCAATGACGAAGTCACCCTGCAATTTGAATTCGAAATCCGTGCTTTGGCGGGAACGAACATCAACGGCATTCCGGTCATCACCAATCGCAACCTGACGCAAACCGTGCGCCTCAAGGAAAATGAAACTTCGTTGATTGGCGGCCTTCTCGATCAGCAGGAGACCAAAACCGTCTCTGGCATTCCCGGCTTGGCCGAACTGCCTGGCGCGGGCTATGCATTCGGTACGCGCAGTAACTCTTCCAGCGACACCGAATTCCTGATTCTCGTGACGCCGCGCAAAGTTCGCCTGCCGCTTCACGAATCCCACAGCATTTATGCGGGTACCGGCGACGTCTCCGGTCGTGGCGCCGTCGGATCAAATGCGCCTCTCGCGCCGCAACCCCCGACCGAACAGCCTCAAGAGAATCCTGTTCCTACGCAAGTGCCGGAGCCACCGCCGCAGCAACCTCCGCCGGAACAACCGAGTCAACAGCCCGAGCCGCAGCCGAACCAGCAGAATCCCGAGCCTGTGCCTCCCCAGCCGCCGCCACAGCAGCAGCCTCCGCCATAATCCTGCGCACTCCTGCGCTCACGGTGCTATGCTTTCGCCGCCTTATTCGCCGGGACGATTCATGCCATCTCCGTCGGTCTCCAACCCCATCTCATTGCCGATCAGTTCCGAACTATTCCCTGTGGCACAGCCATTCCTGGCTGTGCTCTTCCCACGAAGCAGGATTGCTGGCCTTCTCCTCGTACTGTCACTGCTTGCAACTTCTAATGCTCGCTCCAGGCCCTCACCCTTATCAGCAGTTTCCCACTCCGATCTCTGCGTCACCGAAGGCTCCATCGAAGACACCTCCGCCGGCCGCTTGTCCGTTCGCGTTCCCAAAATGCGCGCCTACGTGAACCATTTCACGCCGCAAGACGTTGAGATCCGCTTCACCTATCTCGGTTCCACTGGCAACGAGGCACGTCTCGGTTCAGGCGAAATGCGCCGCCAGTTCGGTCTGAAGCTTCGCGCCGGGGATCCCTGCAACCTCGTTTACGCCATGTGGCGCATTGAGCCGCAATCCAAGCTGGTCGTATCAATCAAGTCCAATCCCGGCCAGCACACCAGCGCCGACTGCGGCAATCGCGGCTACACCAACATCAAGCCGGCGCACAGCTCACCCGTACCGGTTTTGTCGGAAGGCCAGTCGCACGCACTTCATGCAGTAATGGATGGCGATCAGTTGCGCGTGTGGGCCGATAGTCGTTTGGTTTGGGAAGGAAATCTCGGTTCCGCTGCAGCGTCCTTGCAGGGACCGGTCGGTATTCGTTCCGATAACGCTCGCCTCGAGCTGCAGCTTCTCGTCGCGGATAGCCCCAATACTCGGCGCGGCAACAACCCTTCGTGCCGCTCCGGGCCGCAAGAATCGGAATAGCTCAAGCTCGCGGCTGCTCCGCTAGTTGCCGGCCAGTCAATCTTTCTAGAATTGCGAGAGGTGAATTCTGCGGCTGCATCAGCGCAGCCTGCGGGATCAGAAATGTTTGCTCCAATGCGTACTGGCCGCGAATCACCGCGTGGCTGACGCCATCCGTGAAAACCATCCAACTGGAATTCGGCAGAAACGACCATTGTTGCTTGACCATCTCCGCCTGAAACTTCGAACTCTCTTTCATCGCGTTGTGGCATCGATGCATGTACCGGTCGTACGCCGGACGCCGCGTCCACGGCCAACGGAAAGAAGCGAACGTTCGCAGCGCCTGGGCGATCCCGCCATTGTGCACAGATGGCGTTATGCCTGCCATGTTCGCCACTCGTGGCGCAAACGACGCAAACGTCTCCGAAGTCCGCCAGACGCGATCTTTCGTTGGATTGATGTTGGTGAAGAAACGCAGGATGCGCGCGCCGTTCGTTGGCCGCGTCGGGAAGGAATCAAAATGCAGCAGATCATTTCGCGCATGCAGGCGGGCCGCGCGCCCCTCTTCTTCAATAGGACGAAAACTGGCGAAATCCAATTTCCATTTGCCTGCGTACGGAGCCAGGAATCGGCTCAGAAACTCTGCGCAATTCTGCGCATACTCTCGCAGTATTCGGCGCAACTCCACCGCCGCTGTTGCTTCGGCCTTGTCCAAACCGCTGATCCGATCCTCTAGAGGCCGGTACGCAATATTCTTGTGCAGCGCAGATCCGGCTTGTTTGTGCCCCAGCAGAAATTCGCTATCCACCGGGGTCAACAAGATCGGCGAACGCGGAAAGTAGATGATGTTGCCAGTTTCTAGCTCCGCGCAGAAACTTTTCGCTCGTTCTGCATCTGCAGTACCGCCCGCCGCAGCTGGGTTTTCCACTTCTACCACGCGGCTAAGACCGGAAATAGGGGCCCGAATCGAGGCGGAAGATGTCGCCGCCATCACATACCTCCTGCATGGTCAAGGCTATCACCGAGGGTATACCGTCTGGGATATAGATTCTTTTGCAGGGAAAAGTGTTACGGCAGCGGATCAAAAACTACGATGGGTTGGTAGGTTCGTGGCACCACCGCTTCCGCGATGGCAATTAACTTATTCTGCTGGCTGAACACGCGCAACCGCGGCGCATGAGCCCCCTCCGGCTCCAGTTGCGTCGTTGCCCCCGGCGGCAGTTCCATATGCCCGGGCTGCAACTGCGCGACCGTCACGTTGAATTTTCCGCCGTGCCTCACGCGCTTCTCCAGGATCGGCAGCACGTTCGCTCGCGGTAAATTCGGCAACAAGCTCTCCAGCGGGATCAGCCGGCTCTGAAATTTCCCTTTGCGCGCCGCTGCCGCCAGTTCCTCAATCTCCATGGCCTGTTCCAGCGAAAATTCTCCGACGGCCGTGCGCGTAATTTCTGCGAGATGCGCTCCGCAGCCAATTTTCTGGCCCATATCGTGTGCCAGCGATCGAATATACGTTCCCGACGAACACTCAATCGAAAATCGTGCCATAGCGCCTTCCATCCCGGTCAGCCGGTATTCGAACACTTCCACCGGCGCCGGCTTCAGCTCCACGACTTCATTCTTTCGCGCTAACTCATACGCGGGACGTCCATGCACTTTCTTTGCGGAAAAAATTGGCGGCGTTTGTTCGAACGGACCCACCGATTCCGCCGCCAATCGCTCGATTACTCCGCGGTCCAACACCGGAGCAACGTCCGGCCCCTGTGCGACTCCTTCTGAGTCATATGTATTCGTCGCAAATCCAAATCGAAAGCCCGCCGTGTATCGCTTGCGCCGCCCCGTATAGAAACGCACCAGCCGCGTCGCCTTGCCCAGCAGCAACACCAGCACACCCGTAGCCAGTGGATCCAGCGTTCCCAGATGCCCGATTTGCCGGAATCCCGCCAGATGCCGAACGGCATCCACGATGTCGTGTGATGTTTTACCCTGCGGTTTATTGATGACCAGTGCGCCGTCAAACGGCGCTGGTTGAGGCTGGCGTGGCATGAAAAAATTCAGTTTTCCTTTTTGGTCGCACGAAAAGATCGCTCTCGCACGCTCGCACACCTAATCCCGATGGAGCTTTCCTCTGGCACAGTCACTCCTGTTCACCCCGAGCATCGAAGGGGCTGTGCTCTTCTCTTCTTCTACGGTTCTCGCGAACTACAGATTCGTTTCCGGCTTTGGAGTCTTTTCTTTCACTTCCTTCAGAAGCTGCTCGATCCGTTCCACGTGCTCCTGAGAAAGGTCCAGCGTGAAGTGCAATTCTGGCAGCCTGCGCAACTGTAATCGCTCGATCAGTTCGTGCCGGATATACCCTTGCGCATGTTCCAGCGCCTTCACGGCATCGCTCTGCTCTTTATTGCTGGCGCTGCGCACACTCACAAACACCCGCGCATGCTTCATGTCCGGCTGCACGCGCACTTCGCTGACGCTCACATTGCCTTCGAGCCGCGGGTCTTTCAATTCTCCTGCGAGCATCGCGTTTATTTCGTGCGCGATTTCTTCGCCAACTCTTTCATGACGGTGATGATCAGGACTCATGCGAATGACTTCCTATTTACGCTGCAAACCGCCAAAACCTCAGCGCAAATCACAACAAATCCAATGCGTGCGACACCAGCAACGGTCCCAGAATCTTGTACGCCTCTTCCAGTACCGTCTCTAACGATTGCTCCACGTGGCTGCCCTTGTTCGACAGCGTCACTACGCCGATGATCGACCGCTGCCACGTTTCTTCGTACTCCAGTTCCGCTACAGCCACGTTAAAATGCGCTCGCAGCCGCTCTTTCAAGCTGCGCAAAACTTGCCGCTTGTCTTTTAGTGAGTGAGCTTCGGCGATGTGCAGTTCTAACGTGAGCAAGCCGACTGGCATAGTCATCAACCCTCAGGCCAACTGGCCTGAGCCATTGCCATCCTCTTACCTGCGGCTGGAGACAGTACCTTGGGCGGCAGCTTCTGCGGCTGAAAGTTTGACGACCTGGAAGCATTCCAGGACGTCGCCAACTTTCACGTCGTTGAAATTCGCTATGCCGAGACCGCACTCAAAGCCCGCTCGCACTTCGCTGGCATCGTCTTTGAAGCGCTTCAGCGAACTGAGCTTCGATGTATAAATCACCGCGCTGTCGCGCACCACTCGTATCTGCGAGTCGCGCTTGATTACACCGTCCAGCACGTAGCACCCGGCCACCGTACCCGATCCCTTGATGCGGAACGTGTTGCGCACTTCCGCGCGGCCCAGGTAGTTCTCCTGCACCACTGGCTCGAGGAGCCCTTCCATGGCCTTCTTAATTTCGTCGGATACTTCGTAAATGATGTTGTGCGTGCGGATGTCGACTTTTTCCTGTTGCGCCAGGTCCGAAGCCTTGCGGTCGGGACGCACGCCAAACGCGATGATGATCGCCCCCGACGCCGATGCGAACAGCACATCGTTTTCCGTTACCGTTCCCACACCCGAGCTGATGATCTTCAGCTTCACCTGATCCGTCGACAGCTTCGGCAACATTTCGCCCAACACTTCCGCCGAACCCTGCACGTCCGCCTTGATCACGATCGGCAATTCTTTCACTTCACCGGTCTTTAGTTGCTCGTGCAATTGATCCAGCGTTATGCGGCTGCCGGCGCTCGCGCGCATCGCTGCGTCGCGCTGTTTCGACTGGCGGTATTCCACCACGTGCCGCGCCTTCGCTTCGTCGGTCACAGAGAAGTGGTCGCCCGCTTCCGGCACACCCTGCAAGCCCAACACTTCCACCGGTGTCGATGGCGGCGCCTCTTTGATCGGACGCCCGCGATCGTCAAACATCGCGCGCACCTTGCCGAATACCGAGCCGACGATGAAGAAGTCGCTGGTATTCAGCGTGCCGTTCTGCACCAAAATTGTTGCCACGGGTCCGCGGCCCTTGTCGACTCGCGATTCCAGCACGGTTCCCGCTGCCGGTGCATCCGGATTTGCCTTCAACTCGCGCAAATCCGCCACCAGCAGAATAATTTCCAGC
>DASXLU010000276.1:0-3058 GCA_036496065.1 Candidatus Acidiferrum sp. | reverse complement strand
CTCCGCAGCACTAAGACGCGACCACGACTCGGCTGCTCTAGAATCAAGCGCAAGCCACGTATCTGCGAATTGTAATCCGGCCTAAAATCCGATTCCTGAGCAAAAAGATCCATCAACAGCTGAGCTAGCGACGGTAGATCTTCCAGGGTGGCGGGTTCAATACGGGTCAGGCCGAGCATTCGGGTCGTAAGATGCCAAAAGAACCTCAAATCCGAAAGGGAAATTAAGAGGAGTGCGAGGAGGGCTGTAGGTGCCAACAAACGCGCCTGGAGGGGAGCCGCTTTGCATCGCGCCTGAAGACTTGGTGACTTTCTTTCGAGTACGAGGAAGGCCCGATACGGTGTTAAACAGGAGGCTCCCGCGAATTACCGCACGCGCTGTTGCTCCATCGTTTCGCTTGAGGATTCTTAATCCGCTCAACACACCGATAGACCTAACAGGCGTAGAAACATTCGCGGGAGCCGCTTGTTTAACAAGATTTGTGGTCATACACGCGCCAAGACAAATATCGCGGGTTTTTTAGCCACGATCCAAAGCGGCTCCCCTCCAGGCGCTGGTTGACCCGTTCCGCCCCCCCTAGATCCTAGCTCCTTTCCTTGAACTCCTTGAACTCCTCGAACTCCTCGGCGAGGATCGGTCACACGTTCAGAACACCTCCCTGCCCTCATGATTTGGATAGTCATCATAATTCTTTGTTACCTGATCGGTTCATTCCCAAGCGGGTACTTGGTGGGAAAGAGTCAAGGCATCGATATCCGGCAACACGGCAGCGGGAACATTGGCGCAACCAACGTTCTGCGGGTGATGGGAAAAAAGTGGGGTTACTTAGTCTTCCTTTGCGATTCGCTGAAAGGCTTTCTCGCAGTTAAGGTCGGCGTATGGCTCGGTGCGAGCGCCGCCGCGGACATCACGCTGGCTGGAGTCGTGGCAGGAATCTGTTGTATTATCGGCCATAACTACACGGTTTGGCTGCATTTTAAGGGCGGCAAAGGAATTGCCACCTCAATCGGGGTAATGCTCGCAATCGTGCCGGTGGTTATGGTCCTGATCGTACTCATCATCTGGCTGGCCGTATTCTTTATTTGGAAATACGCTTCCCTAGCCTCTATCTTTGCGGCGCTCAGCTTGCCCGTGGCGGTACTAGCCTTGTTTCCCTTGGTCGCCCACCGGAATTATTGGGTGCTGCTTATCTTCTCTCTTATCGTGGCTGCGCTAGCAGTCTGGAGGCACCGCTCAAATATCGATCGTTTGCTTCATGGAAAAGAAAATCGCTTTGGGAGCAAGTGATAGCCGCTAATATGCTGACCGATTCCTCAATCAAATGCAGCAGTTGGCCGTTGGCGCCTTCTGTAGCTACGCGATTTCCCGCCGATTTTTTGCAACTCGATTAACAATTTTACGTATACCCGTGTGGGGCGGCATCTATGAATTCCGAGAATCCGGCTTTCGATCCGACTCGGCTTCTTTTGGCTCTTCGCCGGAGCGATCTTTTTGCTTCGCTTTCCGCGGACGCAATGACCGGCCTCCAAGCTCAGCTAACACCTGTTACCCTGATGAGCGGTGAAGTCTTGTTCAAGGAAGGCGAGCCGAGTGATAGCCTGTACATCGTCATTAGCGGCCGTTTACGAGTCGTTTCTCGCGCGACAGACGACCAATCCGAGCGCCTGGTGGCGGACCTCGGCCATGGCGAAATTGTTGGCGAAATGGGCCTGGTGTGCGACGAACTACGCTCGGCTACCGTGGTAGCAATCAGAGATACAAACCTCGCTAAACTCAGCGAATCCGGGCTCAATCAACTCGCCACAAATTGCGCTCAACCCATCTATTCGGCGATCATTCGTCAACTCGCTTCCCGACTTAAAAACGAAACTGCTGGCATTCGAACGCGGAAACCGACGGCGCGTTGTCTAGCGGTTGTCGGGTTGTCGGAAGATGTTCCGATAGGAGCTTTCACAGACTCCTTGACCAATGAGCTCGCCAAGACAGGGGCCGTCCTGAGGTTGAACAGCGAGCGAGCAGACAGCCTGTTCGGCGTGCCCGGCGCAGCCCAATCGATGGGTGGAGACGACGTTCAAGCGCGCTTCGTCGACTGGCTTAACGGAAAGGAAACCCGATATTCCAAGCTAGTATACGAGGCAGACCCGTCGAATTCCGCATGGACGGCACGCTGCCTTCGGCAAGCCGACCTGATTTTGGTCGTCGCGCGCGCGCGCGCGGATTACCTGGAGGCCGGTTCGCAAGCGGTGGATCTTTGGGGAATTGGAGAGGCGTCAAAGAAAACCAGGATTCTGGTGATCGTCCACGACGACGGCAATACCCCGCCAAAGGGAACTCGTGAGTGGACCCTGCGAATCCCTGCGGCACACCACCTCCATATCAGGATGAATAACGAACGGGATTTTGCGCGCTTGACCCGCTTCCTGAATGACCGGTCAGTTGGCTTAGCTCTAGGCGGCGGGTTTGCGCGCGGCATCGGCCACATCGGCGTGATACGCGCGATGCGCGAACTCGATATTCCGATCGACATAGTCGGCGGTACCAGCATGGGTGCGGTTATCGCGGCCGAGTGCGCCTTTGAATGGGACTACCAAAAGATGCTGGAACTCACTTGTAAGTACTCTGCTGAGTCGATGCAGCGCGACTATACGCTGCCCGTAGTCTCTTTTTTGACCGGGCGAAAAGTCTCTCAAGCCCTCATGGATTTCGGTGCAAACAAGGACATCGAAGACATGTGGCTGCCATACTTTTGTGTCTCAGCAAATCTCACCCGCGCAGAAGGCAAAGTGCATTTGTCAGGAAATGTCTCGCGCAGCGTAATTGCCAGCAGTCGGGCACCCGGCGTTTTCCCTCCGGTAACCTGGGACAATGAACTTTTGTTCGATGGAGGCCTGGTAGATGTAGTCCCATCGGACGTGACTCGGGATTTAGTAGGCCAGGGCACGGTAATTTCCGTCGCAGCCTCGCCGATTATTGTGCATGGCAATGTCGATTATGGACTATCGTTCTCCGGCTGGGAGGGCCTTCGCCGGCGGCTGTTTTCTAAAAAGGACCGGCTTCC
>DASXLU010000275.1:0-3469 GCA_036496065.1 Candidatus Acidiferrum sp. | reverse complement strand
TCGGCGGCAACGAGCAGACCTCCCGCGAAGCATGGTCGCTTGAGCACATGGGCGATCGCACCAGTCTCGACTTGATCGGCAGGCAAGAGGAATTGGTCAGGGCCATGGTTGCTACAGGCAAACCTGTGATCGTTTTTCTTTTCAATGGGCGCCCGCTTTCGATCAATTATCTCAGCCAGAATGTGCCCGTGATTTATGAATGTTGGTATCTGGGGCAGGAAACCGGGCGAGCCATCGCCGACGTGCTCTTTGGCGACCACAATCCTGGAGGAAAACTGTCGATCACAATCCCGCGTTCTGTGGGCCACGTCCCGGCTTTTTACAATTACAAGCCTTCCGCGCGGCGCGGATATCTTTTTGACGATGTCACCCCGCTCTACGCGTTCGGCTACGGCCTTACCTACACGACTTTCCGCATCGGCAAGCCGCAACTCAAGAACAAAAAAATGAACATCACAGGCTCCACGACAGTAACCGTCGATGTTACCAATACCGGAAAGCGCGCCGGAACCGAGGTCGTACAACTCTATATTCGTGACTTGGTCAGTTCGGTTACGCGTCCAGTGAAGGAACTCAAAGCATTTCGCAAGGTCTGGCTGAAACGGGGAGAAACCACGACCGTCAAGTTCGAAATCGGTTTCGAACAGCTCGCTTTTTACGACATCAACATGCGCTACGCGGTCGAGCCCGGCGATTTCGAACTGATGATCGGCAATTCTTCGCGAGATACGGATCTGCAAAGGATCCGGCTGCAGGTAACACGCTAAGACTGAATTCCACGTAACACCAAGGCGAGGTCGGTATGACCGAAAAGCTTTCGTTCACGGAAAAGGTCGGGTACAGCCTGGGCGACATGGCTGCCAACTTCATCTTTCAGGCAATGCTGGCATTACAGCTAAGCTTTTATACAGATACATTCGGCTTGTCAGCGCGAGCTGCCGGAACACTGTTTCTGGTAGTGGGTTTGGGCGCCGCCGCGCTGAACCCGGCTATGGGACTGATTGCGGATCGCACCAACACTCGTTGGGGCAAATTCCGTCCGTGGCTTTTGTGGACCGCTGTTCCGTTTGGAATCTTCGGCGTTCTTGCTTTCACCACTCCAAGCCTTAGCCCCAGCGGCAGACTTGTTTACGCGTGGACCACCTACATCCTCTTGCGGCTAATCTACACTATCAACAATGTGCCGTATGCTGCCCTCACCGGCGTTATCACTGGCGATCCAGATGAACGTACTAGCCTTTCCTCGTACCGGCAAATCTTCGCCAATTCGGCTGGCTTCCTTGTGCAAGGCCTGGCGATTCCCATGCGCGACTATTTCGGACATGGCAACAACGCAAAAGGCTACCAGATCACTATGGGCTTCTTCTCCTTCTTGTGTGTGGTTTTCTTTATCATTGCGTTCGCGACAACGAAGGAGAGGATTCAACCGGACCCACGGCAAAAAACGTCTCTTGGTCAGGATCTGCGAGATTTGTTCCAAAACAGGCCTTGGATCACCCTCTTTCTTGTAACCACATTCTATTTCGCGGCCATTTCCATCCGCAGCAGCGTGATGTTGCCCTTCTTCAAATACGTAGCAGGCAACGAGAAGTTGTTTAGCTGGTTCAACGGTTTCGGGCTGACTGCACTGCTCCTGGGCGTGGCCGTCTCCAACTCATTGTCCGTTCGCCTTGGAAAACGCAATCTCTTCATTGTAAGTATGCTGCTTACCGCAATCTTCAACGCTGTGTTGCTCGCAATGCCTCCGTCGGCGACTGTGCTCATTTTTGTTTCCGAAGTGCTTCGCCAATTTGCGTACGGGTGGTCGTGTCCATTACTGTGGGCCATGATGGCTGACGTTGCCGATTACGGGGAATGGAAGACGGGGCGCCGCGCGACGGCTACGGTAACTTCCGCGGTGGTTTTTGCGTTGTGGGCTGGATTAGCTTTGGGCGGAGCCCTTGCCGGATGGCTCTTCTCATCTTATGGCTATGTGCCTAATGCGGAGCAAACCCCCCAGGCTCTTCTAGGTATTCGCTTGACGGCCAGCGTCTACGCGAGTTTCGCCTTCGGCGCCGCTACGATTAGCTTATTTTTTTATCCCATCACCAAAGATGAGAACCGAAAAATTGCCAACGAACTCGAGGAGCGCCGCAAACATTACTACGCGCCGGCACTCTCTTGAAAATCACGCTCCTCACAAACGCGGAGATGGGCGCTTTGCGGAACCCACTATAGTTTTGCCGCTAAGCACGAGGCGTAGAAGAGGTGGGCGTACCCATTGTTAATGGGACCTCTTCTTTAGGAACTCTACCCAGGCGAGAATCGTTCATGCGGATTTCCCGAAATAGCTGCAGATTGGATGACATCACTACAGCCGGACTGAGACGCACGGCAGGCGGAAAGTCCACCTTGGAAACCAGCTTGTCGGCCATGACCCGCACGGCAATTTGACCTTGGCGGTGAGGTTGCTGATAAATTGACGCTGCGATGGTCCCTTTTTTGAAGTACGGGGCCATCTCCATGAACAAATCGGTAGTGATCAGCTTAACTTTCCCGCTGAGGTTTCGAGCGCCGAGTGCTCTGCACACCGGCATGCAATTGACGGTGTTGACGTAAATGCCTGCAAGCCCGGAAATGCGGCGCAGCATGTCGAATGTCTTCTGAAAGCTTTCGTCTTCATCCTCGTGGCCTTCGATCACGGCTGCGATCTTGCCCCCTGGGCAATGTTTCGGAAAAGTCTGCGAAAACCCCTCCGCTTTCCTACGATGATCCTCGGCCATCAACATGCCGGCCAGTACGGCCACTTTTGATCCCGGCGGCACGAACTTGCCCATCAACTCGCCAGCCAAGCATCCGTTTAGGTATGGCTCAACATAAACAACACTGGAGCGGCGGCTATCCGGAGCATCTGTCGAAACGCAAACCACATGAATGCCTTTTGCCTCAGCTTCGTCAATCAATGGTCCGAGACTTTTCGGGTTGCCCGCGGTCAAGATGATCCCGTCAACTCCACTGGCCATCAGTTCCTTAAACGCTTCGCTGTCACCTTCGCCGAGGTTTTTCACTGGTCGATTGATGAACTCCATGCCAAGCTGCGAAACGCGCGCCGCTTCTTCCAGAACACCGCTCCAAAGCTGATCGTAGAAAAAGTGAATTTCGCGCGGGATGCAGACCCCAACCTTGGCGCTTGCTCTAGCAACGGAAAGCGCTCGCGCGGCTAGGTTGGGCGTGTATCCAATCTGTCGAGCGATTTCCAGGATGCGCTGGCGCGTCGCTTCGTTGATACCGTCGCGCCCGTGGAGTGCTCGGTCCACAGTACCGATGGAAACTTGCGCAATATCCGCGATGAGGTGGATCCCACGTCTCTGCTTGGCCATAGTTATTCCCTAATATTCTATGCCAGATGGACCACCGGACGTAAACGAGCGGATGTTGGTCCGCTGTATGGTTCGTGGCACAACAAAATGTGTAAGTTCCAACGTTGTAA
>DASXLU010000274.1:0-6429 GCA_036496065.1 Candidatus Acidiferrum sp. | reverse complement strand
AGGACTAAAGTTCGGCGTTGGCGTACGAGCTGACTTCGCAGTTCAGATCAATTTCTTCGTGTTGCGGGGTTACCCATTCCATTGGCTCAGCTCCTTGGTGTCAGTCTTTGAGATGTGCAATGAGCGGAAAAGGTATCACACCAAGTTCAAAAAGTGTAGCCGGGTAGCGAGTGATAGTGGGTCTGAGTGGGAACACCCTGTCTCGGTGCGACGTTCCGGGCCAGCCAAGGGAACACACGATTGGTGAATTTCAGGCGCCGGAACAGGCTTCAGTGGCTACGAACTTCGGGGTGAAAAACGCACCCCAACATATTGTTGCAATAGAATCCGAAAAGCGCAGGCCGTCGTAGCGGGAAGGCGATGCGCTGTAGAAAATAATTTCCCACACTTTTTACACACTTAGTAAGGAATTCACTTGACACAGATTGCGCAGGGCTTATAGTGGCAAAAAGTGGGGCGTAGTGGTTGGCAGTAGAAAGTAGAGTTGGTCAGGTGGTACTCGTCGACGAAGTGGGCAATCCATTCTTCCAGCGAACTGGGTCATATGAAATTGAGGGGAAACTATCCGGCGAAAGTCGACGAGAAGGGTCGTCTGAAGATACCGGTAGTGTTTCTGGAGGAGTTCAAGGAGTACGGCGATCAATTTTATATCACCAGCCCGACGGGCGATTCGGCTCGCATATACCCAATGAAGGTATGGAACGAGATTGAGGACAGGCTAGCAAAGCTGCCCAGCACAAACAAGGCGAAACGCAAACTTTTGATGAGAACGAGCTATTACGGGCAGGTGGTGGAGTTGGATGGGCAGGGGCGGGTGCTGTTGCCCGCGGTTTTGAGGGAAAAGGCGCAAACGAAGGGCGACGTGGCGGTGTTGGGTGCGCTGGATTATTTGGAAGTGATCAGTGATGCGCGCGCCTTGGATGAGATGGAGAAAGAGCCGCTGACGGATGAGGATTTGAAGGAACTGGGGGATTTCGGGATTTAGGTGGGATGGAAGAGTACCCCAAGAGCACAGCCAGGAATGGCTGTGCCACAAGGCGGGATTTGAGGTTGAGGCAAGACGCGGGGATCGAAGAGGGATTCATCGCACAAAAAGACGTGCGATGGGGCAGAGGTCCTCGGCAAAGGCGGCCTCGGAATGACGGGTTGGGGCGGTAGGTGGGCACGGGGTAGTAGGCGGGGATAGGCAGAGGATTTTGGGCGCACTACATACGCCGGTGTTGTTGGATGAGGTGTTGGAATGGCTGCGAATAAGGCCGGACGGAATTTACGTAGACGCGACGCTGGGAGCCGGGGGGCACTCGGCGGCCATAGCCGCAAAGCTTTCATCGGGAAAGTTGATCAGCCTGGACCGGGACGGACAGGCGCTGCAGATCGCGAAAGAGCGACTGAAAGATTTTGGGAGTTTGGTGAGTTTCGTCCACTCGCCGTTCTCGAGGATTGCGGAGGCCGTGCACGGGTTGGGGATAGCGAAGGTGGACGGGGTCTTGGCCGACTTGGGAGTTTCGAGCATGCAGCTTGACCGGGCGGAACGGGGATTTTCGTTTCGCGAGCCGGGGCCGTTGGACATGAGGATGAGCAGCGGGGAACTGGAAGAAGACGCGCTCACCGCAGACGAAATTGTGAATCGGTGGTCGGAGAAAGAAGTGGCCGACCTGCTCTACCGGGAAGCGGAAGAGCACGATTCCAGAAGGATCGCCAGGTCGATAGTGAAAGCGCGGCCCATACGGGATACAGCGCACCTGGCAACGGTTGTGGCAGGCGCCCGGAAGCAGTGGGGAAGGCAGAGACTGCATCCCGCAACAAAAACGTTTCTGGCGCTGCGGATAGCGGTGAATCGAGAGATGGAGGAACTCGGGCAGTTTCTTTCCCGGACCCCTGCCACATTAAATTCAGGAGGCCGATGGGTGATGCTGACGTATCACTCGCGAGAAGACCGGCCGGTGAAGCGCGCGTTCCAGGAAGGCGAGAAAGAGGGAACGCTGAGAGTGCTGACCAAACACGTGATTGTGCCCAGCGAGGCAGAGCAAGGTGCGAATCCGAGGTCGCGAAGTGCGAAGCTTCGGTGCGCGGAGAAGGTGTGAGATGGCGACGGCGTACAAATTGGGCGGGATGATGGTCGATGACGAATTTCCGCAGAAATTTCCAGCCAAAGACAAGGGCTTGTTGCGGCCTGCGCTGGTGCCGGTGAAGCCCGCATTGGCAAAGCATCTGCGTGGGTCTTCTTCGAAGAGCAAGCCGGAACTGATGGATTTCTGCACGGTGAAGCGTATCGACAATTCGCGCCTGGTGCGGCATATCGAGCCGGTAAAGATGCGCAACCTTTACAAGACCGCGGCGTTGGGTGGAATTGTGGCGGTGTTTTTCATGCTGTACATCTACCAGCATTTCCGCTGCATCGACTTGAGTTTTCAACTGGAAGATTTAAAGGGCAAACAGGAACAGGCGTCCGCTCTGAACAGCCAACTCCGGCTGGAAATGTCGGCGCTTCGCGATCCGCACCGGATCGACGTGATTGCCCAGCACGAGCTTGGTCTGAAAAGACCCGAGCCAACGCAGGTTCGCGAATATAGCAACGTGGACGGAGCGCAGGTGGCATCCGTGCAATTCGCAAAGGCGAATCGAGTTCCCTAGCAAGATTCGCGGGGAGCGATCCCTAAGACCGATGCGGGTCGGAATGATGGGATTGCCGTTTTCGCGGATAAGGGGGGTCTGGCAGGGCTGGACCCCTGATGATTGGCGAGCAAGTACGGCGCGAACAAAGCAGATATTTTGCCGGACTTCCTCACTTGACTTGGGTGGCGACAGGATTCTGATCTTGCGGACATGAGGTCCAGCGGCGCTGGACTTGGTAAGAGCAATGAGTGGAACGGCCAGGGAACCATGGAGCAAGATAAAGTCCACGCTCGCGTACTGATACTGGCTGGCGTGGCGTTATTCTGGCTGACCGCCGTCGGCGGCCGGCTGACCTACCTGCAACTTTTCCGTCATAGCGAATACCTGGTGCGAGCGGGGCGGCAGCAGCGCCGCACGATTGAAATCACACCAAAACGTGGGTCGATTTACGACCGCAACATGCATCCCCTGGCGATGAGTGTGCCGGTGCAATCCGCGTTTGCGGTACCTGCTGAAATTAAAGACGAGCCGCTGGCAACGCGGCTGCTGTCCGGTGTGCTCGGTATTCCCATCGATGTGATTCGGGAAAAGCTGAATTCTGGCGCGTCGTTTGTGTGGATTCAGCGCAAGCTTCCGCCGGAAAAAGTGGAAGCGATCCAGTCGTTGAATCTGAAAGGCATCTATTTCCAGGAAGAATACAAACGCTACTACCCGAAGCGTGAGATGGCCGCGCACGTCCTGGGATTTGTGGATGTAGACGAAAAGGGACTTGGCGGTGTCGAACACGAATACGACGACACCATCCGCGGCAAAGCCGAAAAAATTATCGTGATGGCCGACGCGCGGCAGCGCTGGTTCGATGGCGGCGAAGCGCAACGAGACCACGGCGCCAGCGTCATTCTGACGCTCGACGAAAAGATTCAATACATTGCCGAACGGGAGTTGGAAGCGGCGATTGAAAAGAATCATGCCCTGGCAGGAACTGTAATCGTTCAGGATCCCAATTCTGGGGCAATTCTGGCATTGGCAAATTGGCCAAAGTTCAATCCAAATGCTGCGACGGAGTCGCCGCTAGAGTCCAGAATGGATCGAGCGGTCAGCGCGATCTACGAACCCGGGTCAACGTTCAAACTGGTTACCCTGGCAGCAGCTTTCGACCAAAACCAGATTCGACCCGAGGAAGTGTTCGATTGCGAAAATGGCGCCGTGGTTGTATCGGGTCACCTGATTCATGACCACAAACGCTATGGGCTGCTGACGGTAGCGGATATTTTGGCGAACTCCAGCGACGTGGGAGCAATCAAAATTGCGCTGCGGCTAGGATCGCCGAAATTTTACGACTACATCCGGGCTTTCGGATTCGGGAGTCCGACAGGCGTAGATTTGCCCGGGGAGAGCAGAGGCTTGTTGCACAGGCTGGACCATTGGGGCGGATATTCGATTGCGTCGGTATCGATGGGGCAGGAAGTCGGTGTGACGCCCATGCAGATGATCGATGCGGTTTCGACTATTGCCAATGGCGGAGTTTCCTACAGGCCGCATGTAGTACAGGAAATGCGGCGAGGCGAACAGGTATTGCAACCGGATGGGCCGTCAAGCCTGGTGGAGCCACGGCGGGTGATTCGCCCGGAGACCGCAGCAACGTTGCGGAGATTGATGGAAGGCGTCATTTTGAAGGGCACGGGCAAAAAAGCCAGGCTGGACGGCTGGACGGCGGCCGGCAAAACGGGCACCGCACAAAAAATCGATCCACAGACGGGCCGTTATTCGCCGAGGAACGTAATCTCGTCATTCACGGGATTTTCTCCCATCAACAATCCAAGCGTGACCATTCTGGTGTCGTTCGATTCGCCGGCAGGGTGGCCGCATGGAGGCGGAGACGTGGCGGCGCCGGTGTTCAAACGCGTTGCCGAGCAGGTGTTGGCATATCTGGATGTGCCGCGCGACGTGCCGCTGAGTCCGCAGCTCATTCAGGCCGCTTATAAGCAAGAATCCCAGAACGATAGCGCGTCGCTCGAGGATTTCACGCCAGTCGATTTTTCAGCGCAAAGCGAACCGCAAGAAGAAGCGACCGCAAGCGAAGCTTTAAAAGAGCCAGCGCAGAAAATTTCCCAAGTGACCATGGCCGTGGACGAAGGTGGCGACATTCCAGTGCCCGACTTCACCGGGCAAACGATGCGCGACGTTACCGAGACCTGCCTGCGCCTGGGACTGAATCCGGTGCTGGTTGGAAGCAGTCTTGCATCTCAACAAACACCGGCAGCAGGAGCGAAGGTACATCGCGGAGCAAAGATTACCGTGCAGTTTGGCGTTGCTGCCGTGAAGGCGGGCAAACCCCGCTAGACAAAGGGATTTCGTAAGCAAATGACCAAGGGAACGAGTACTACAGACGAAGCTGAAAAGATTCTGACGAGAAAAGAAGAAGGCAAGCGGCAACAAACTGTGGCTACCGGTGGACACAACACAATTGTGTCTTTGCGCTCGCTGTTAGAGGGCGCGCAGGTGCTTTCGGGGCAGCCGCGCAGCGACGTGGGGATTACGCAGGTAGCATGTGACTCGCGAAAAGTGGAACGCGGAGGTCTATTTGTTGCGATACAGGGTGTGGCAACGGATGGAAATCGTTTTGCACGAGACGCGGTGGCACGCGGAGCAGTTGCCGTGGTAAGCGCCAGCTCCTTGCCGGCCGACTGGCCGAGCAACGTGGACTGGATACAGGTAAGCGAGCCGCGAAAAGCGCTGGCCATCACGGCAGCCAACTTTTACGGGAAGCCCGGGCAGGCGCTGAAGCTTGTCGGCGTAACGGGCACGAACGGCAAGACCACCACGAGTTCGTTGATCAACTCCATCCTGGCGGCGAGCGGGGCCAAGACTGGCTTGTTTGGCACGATTGGCTACCACACACCGCGCGGCGAATATCCTGCTCCAAATACCACGCCGGAATCGGTGGACTTGCAAAGTTTTCTTGCGGAGATTCGCGACGCGCACGGCTCGTACGCGGTGATGGAAGCCAGTTCGCACGCGTTGGCGCTCGATCGGCTTTGGGGATGCCATTTCGCGGTGGCGGTCTTCACCAACCTGACGCGCGATCACATTGATTTCCACAAGGATTTTGACAATTACTTCGCAGCCAAAAAGCATTTGTTTGAAGGAACCGGCGCAGGCGCGCCCGACGTGGCTGTGGTGAACACGGACGATCCTTGGGGGAAGAAACTGGTTGGGCTTGGGAAGAAAACGCTGACCTATGGGCTGACCAACGGGTCGGACTTGAAGGCCAAAAAATTCCAGCTCAGCTTTAGCGGATTGAATTTTGCGGCGCAGACGCCGAACGGCACGATTCAGGTGCAGTCGCATCTGGTCGGGCGAATTAATGTCTACAACATTCTGGCGGCAATTGGAGCTGGAATCGGGCTGGGGCTTTCGAACAATGTGATCGAAGCAGGGATTCAGAATTTGCAGGCCGTCGCGGGACGTTTCCAGCGAATCGACCAGGGCCAGCCATTTTTGGTGGTAGTGGATTATGCGCACACCGACGATGCGCTGGAGAATTTGATCCGTACCGCGCGGGAATTGAACGCCAAGGCGCGAATCATCACGATGTTTGGCTGTGGCGGCTCGAGAGACCGGACCAAGCGACCGATCATGGGCGAGACCGCAGGGCGGTTGAGCGATGTCTCTATACTGACAAGCGACAATCCGCGCCAGGAAGATCCGCTGAAAATCATAAGTGACATCGTGGTGGGAACGCAGAAGTCTGGCGGGAAATATTTGATTGAGGCCGACCGCGCGAAAGCGATTCAACTGGCGATCGACGAG
>DASXLU010000273.1:0-4047 GCA_036496065.1 Candidatus Acidiferrum sp. | reverse complement strand
GCGCCACCGTTGTACGTATTCGTGAATGCCGAGCGCATCACATCCGCGGCGAAAAAGTTTTTGCCGTCCATCGGCACCATCATGATTTGCAACTTGTCCGACAAACGTTCCGCGATGATTTTCTGGATCAGCATCGGGTTCTGCTTCAACACCGCCGCTTCAAATTTCAGGCGTTCTGCGTCGGCGGCGGCTGTTACGCGGATCCGGTTAGCCTCGGCATCCGACAAGTTTTTCTGCCGCTCCAATTCCGCCTTGCTGTCGATCACTTTTGCTTGCGCCGCTGCGTCTGCGTTCTGCAACGTAGCTTCTTTGCGCGCCTGCGCTTCCAGCTTGGTCTGCTCGATCTGTTTCTGCTTTAGCGGCAATGTGTACTGCATCGCGTCCGCCTCTGCCTTGGCCTGTAACACGCGTACTTGCGCCTGCGCTTCTGCCTGTTTTACTTCGCGCGCTTTCAGCGCATCGGCCTCGAGTTCTGCGATTTTCACTTGCTTCAGCTTGATGTCCTGCTCGGTAAAGAGCTGATCGTTCTCCTGCTCTTTCAGCAGCAATCCTTCCAGGCCTTTGGCGTACTCCTCCGGCAGTTCGATGTCGCGCAGCAATACTTCCCGCACCACGATTCCGTCGCTGGCCAGCCGCGTTTTTATTGCATCGGAAGCCTTGGTGCGCAATTCCTCGCGCTTCACCGCGAATATTTCCCGCGTTTCATAATTCGGCGCAAGTTGCCGGTACGTCGACGACACTACCGGAGCCACAACTTCTTCGCCCACCGGCTGTGGCAAATTCTGATGAATGCTCGTCAGCTTCGAAGGATCCAGCCGGTAGCGCACGCTCACCGCCAACCCGATGTTCAATCCTTCGCGCGCCTGCACCGTTAGCACTTCGGAGCTCGATTTTGGCGTCGGCGCCGCAGTCGTTGTGTATACCTGCTCGCGCGTGTCATACAGCACTACCTGGTCCACCAACGGCACCACCAGATGCACTCCCGGATACAACGTACCGGCGCGCACGCCCGACAACTGGCTGATACGAATTCCCGCGGACCCGTCGGGCACCACGACGATGCTCAGCGCGAACAACAGCGGTAAGATTCCCGCCGCGGCCAATCGCCACACCGTGCTCCAACGGACCGATTCGAAAGGGCGAGACTGCCGTGCCGCAACTCCTTCCGTCCCCCCGCCGCTCGTCTGTTCGAGCAGCCAGCGCAGTCTTGCAGCCATGTAAACGTCGTAGGCCACCAGCACCGCGGCGCTTCCAAATAATCCAACACTTAAAATCATCAGCAAATATTTCAACGCAAGCATCTTCGTGTCCTCTCTTCACTCCCGGCGCCGTTACCGCTCCTCGCACATCTTTAGACCTCGCGAAGTTCGCGGCTCACAGTCTGTCCGGGAAAATCCTGGAAATGGCAGGTTGCACGTGCGACCTTCTGTTCACCCTGACGAAGGAACGGGCTTGCCCTGACGAAGGAAGGGAGTCGGCCGCCACCCTAGCGCGCCTTCCCGTAAGCCTGCGCCAACATCCGCGCACCTTGCTCCACCGGCACTAACGAATTCCGCGAAGTTGTGCCGCTCGCCGCGTGTTTCCCTTTCGCCGCCGGCGCCATCAGCAGAAAAGTGGCTTTCAAGAACAGTGACTGCATCGCCAGCGCCGCAAACAGCGCCACCAGTGTTGCCAGCGTCACGCCCGTGAAAGTGATCAACGTTTCCATGTCGTTTCTCCTCAAGTCCAACACCTCGCACAACACCTCGCACTCTAGCGGCCAGCAGTTACACCATTGATTTGGAATGGGTTATCCGCTTTTGCGATTCACGAAATCGTGGGGGCGCACACACGCCGTGTTCCGCGGGACGCACTCGCCGCTCCCTTTCCATCCCGCGTCTTTGCGTCTTGCTCCGGGCAGAGTTAGTCTGTTAAATAGGCAAACCGTTTAAGGTCTCAAGGAATGAATGACTCACAGGGAATTCGCATCGGCCGTATTCTGGGAATTCCCATCTATCTGGATTTAAGTTGGATCCTGATTTTCAGCTTGCTCACCTGGCTGATTTCCGAGCAGTTCGGCAAGGAATATCCCAAGTGGACTTCCACCGAACAGTGGGGCACCGGCGTGCTCACCAGTCTGCTTTTTTTTGGCTCCGTGCTTTTTCACGAATTGGCCCACAGCGTTGTGGCGCAGCGCTACAAAATTAAAGTTCTTTCCATCACTTTGTTTATTTTTGGCGGCCTTGCGCGCATTGGCCGCGAGCCATCGAAAGCGATCCAGGAATTTAATATCGCCATAGCCGGCCCCATCGCGAGCGGCATCCTTGCTGGAGTTTTCTTTTTGCTGACCCTCGCCGTTCCCGATAGCCAAATGGTTGGAGCGCTGGGCAAATATCTCAGCGGCACCAATGCGCTTCTGGCTATTTTTAATTTGTTGCCGGGATTTCCCTTGGATGGTGGCCGCGTTCTACGCGCAGCGGTATGGGGAATCACCAAAGATTTTAGCCGCGCTACACGCGCTGCCGGCGCGAGCGGCAAAGTGATTGCCTACGCGATGATTGCCTACGGTTTGTATGGCGCCGCTGCGAAACACGATTGGGGACAAATGTGGTTTGCGTTCATCGGATGGTTCCTGCTGAATGCGGCCCAGGCGAGCGTCGCGCAGGTGACCATTCGCGAGACGTTGCAAGGTCTCTGCGCCAAAGACGTGATGAGCCAGGAAGTGCCGACGATTCCGGCGAACATGAGTCTCGACGAATACAGCAGCGAAGTATTGCGGACCGGGCGTCGCGTTCATCTCGTGACCATGGACGATCGTTTGGTTGGATTGATGAATGTTTCTGGGCTCAGCGCTGTGGCGCGCGACGAATGGAACATGAATGCGGTGCAATCGATCATGGTGCCTCGCGACCGTATTTTGTGGGCTTCGCCCGATGAACCGCTCCAGCGCCTGCTGGAACGATTGATTTCCGCGGATGTGAATCAAATGCCAGTCGTCAGCCACGATGGCGACGGCGCGGCGAATATCGTCGGAATCGTTACGAGAGAAGCGATCCTGCGGGTGATTCAGACGCGCAGCGAATTTGGGACGGCATTGGCGAGTCGGTAGAAAGTACAGTCTACAGTTCACAGTCTGAAATTCAGTTCACGGTCGACAGTCTAAAGTTCACGGTGCAAGACCCTCGGCGTTTGCTTCGTCGTCGTTCTCTTCGTCTGTTCTCCTCTACCTCGCATTCTGCTTGTCACAAATAGTTTGGGGCCGCGGTTCATGGGAGCTTGCTGGAAGTGGCGGCAACGCCGTGAGCCCTTAGTGGGGCTGTGCTTTCGGCAGATTTGGTTGCCGGGACTTCATCGCGATCGCGGGATGTGTTGGCTGCGTGAGCTTGGGATTGGCCGGGAAGGGCCACTGGTTGTTCCTTGGCACGGGAGGCGCTGATACGGAATCCGCCGCCACGCATGTCGACGGAGATGCGCGAGAAGCCGGCTGCGGAGAGACGCGCGAACGCTGAGCCCGGAGTCAGAGGCGTGAAGGTGCTTTTGTAATGGACAGCGCGATTCAGCCAGGTGTCGTTGATTTCCGCCGCGAGGAAAACCCCGCCGGGCCGCAACACGCGAAAAGCTTCAGCGAACATGCGGTCTTGCAGTTCGCGGGACTTAAGATGGTGCAGCACGAGAATGCTGATGGCGGAACTGAACGTTTGATCCGCGAAGGGCAGCTCCGCTGCGTCGCCCTGGAGCGCGGCGAAGCTATCTCCGGAATGCTGCGACTGCATCCGCCGAACGGAATTGGCGTCGTACTCGAGCGCGGTGACGCGGCTGACGCGCTTGCGGAGATCGGGCGTGGCCGCGCCGTATCCCGCGCCAATGTCGAGGACATGGTCGCCGAGACGCGCACCGGACAGCAGCCAGGGGAGCACGTGGCGCTGGGTAAGTCCGCGCCACAGTGAAGAAGCACAAACGAAGTGTTCCAAAGCGTTCATGGGTCAGCCTGGGTAGCTGTTAGCAGTGTAGCGCCAGAAGCGTAGCCTCCATCGCGGAAATATGGATAGGAGCAAGCGAGAAAACGAG
>DASXLU010000272.1:0-12911 GCA_036496065.1 Candidatus Acidiferrum sp. | reverse complement strand
GAAGGGGGTGAGAGTGCTTTCGGGTAGATTTTTGGCGACGAGGCGCTGTTTGACGATGGTGTCGCGATAGTCCTTTAAATATTCCTGCACACGATCACGCGCGAAGCCGGATTTTATCTCACCTTCATAAATGTAGATTTTGACAGTGGACGGTTTTTGTTGCTCAAGGTCTTTCTCGAAGTCGGGAGGAATTTCGACGGCGGCGCGAACTTCTTTGTTGGCGATCTGATCTTTCCAATTCGCGGCAGTGGGAACGACTTTGATTTTGTCGAGGGATTTGAGCCCAGCGATAATTTGCGGCGAGTCGCTGCCATCGAGAATCATGACTTCGGGAACTTCTTCCTTGGCTTTGCCGACCAACGCAGCGATGGCGGCACCGAGGCCCGCGGTGAGAATCGGAAAGAGCACCAACGGAACGAGCAGCGTGGAAATTAAAGTGCGGCGATCGCGAAGAGCTTCGGTGAGTTCCTTGCGGTAGACGATGCCAACGTTGCGGAAAGACATGTCAGTGAGCCTCCTCGGGAACGTATAGGGGAGCGACGACCTGGACGAAGATTTCTTCGAGGTCTTGATTTTCGTATTGATCGCGAAGGCTGGCGAGGGAGCCTTCGGCGAGGAGTTTGCCGGACTGAATGATGCCGATGGTGTCGCAAAGTTTTTCGACTTCGCTCATGACGTGAGTGGAGAAGATGACGGTTTTGCCGCGCTGGCGGCACTCGCGAATGAATTCGATGATGGTGCGGGCGGTCATCACGTCGAGACCGCTGGTGGGTTCGTCGAAGATCATCACTTGGGGATCGTGGATCAAGGTGCGAGCGATGGAAGTTTTCTGCTTCATGCCGGTAGAGAGCTTGTCGCAGCGGCGGTCGCGGAAGGAATTCATGTCGAGGCGATTGAAAATGTTGTCGAGACGCTTCTTGAGGGTGGGCTCGTCGAGGCCGTTGAGGCGGCCAAAGTACTCGACCATTTCCTGCGAGGTGAGGCGGGGATAGAGGGCGGTGGCTGTGGAGAGAAAGCCAACATTGGCGCGAACTTGTTGTGGGGAGTCCAGGACATCATGGCCGGCGACGATAGCGGTGCCGTCAGAAGGCTCGAGAATGGTGGCGAGCATGCGCAGAGTGGTGGTTTTACCGGCACCATTCGCACCAAGAAGCCCATAGATCTGGCCGGGTTTGCAGGTGAAGGTGACGTTATCGACTGCCTTGATTTGACCGCGCTTTTTGTCGTGGAAAATTTTAGTCAGACCACGGGTTTCGATCATTCGTTTGACTCACTCGAGGCACAGGATTTGGGCAAATCTCTCTGTAAAACCGATACGCAGACGTGTGGCGAAAGATTACCAGCTTTTGTGAAGAAAATTGTACAGGTCCTGGAGGCGAGGGTCGGGGCGAAAAACTCAGCCTTTGTGACAGTTCGGGCATTGCTTCGCATCGAACTTATCAGGCGGAACGCGAAACACGTTATTACATTGAATGCATACGCGGTGTAGGACTTCGGATGGAGCGGCAGACGGGTTAGTGGGCTTCTCGGATTCCGTTGCGGGTGGCTTAGCATCCATGAGTGGATTCTAACATGCAGAAAAGGCTGGCGGTTCGGCATCCTGCGCAAAGGCGCGAGGCATCTGATTTGGCAGGAAAGGCGGGACGAATGTGTGGAGAAATTAGCAGTCCTGCTGATAAAATTGCAAAGCATACAAACCGCCCTTAACATCGGCCAGCACGCGCAAAACGGGAAACAGGAAAAAAGAGCAACGGCTATCCGGGTGTGGGCAAACGAATGCTTATCGAGAGGCGGAGAATAATTTAAAGGGCTTATGGAGAAAAGGCTGCGAAACCGGATGCTGTTGCTGTTGGCGCTCGCCGCAGTGGTGGCGTTCGTGTTGGTGAAGGTAAGCGGAAGGCAGCCCGTAGCGAAGATTTCCGCGACCACGCCGGTGCGGCAGACGTTGGTATCGTCGATCAGCAGCAACGGGAAAGTGGAGCCGATTACGCCGTATTCGATACGGGCGCAACTGGATACGTTTGTGCAGAAGGTAGGGGCATCGGAAGGACAGAACGTGAAGAAGGGGCAACTGCTGCTGCAACTGAACGTGAAAGATGCGGCGGCGCAGTTGGCGGCGGCGAAATCGCGGTTGCTGAGAGCACAGGATGACTTGCGTGCGGCGAAGGCTGGCGGGCGCGCGGGCGAGGCGGCAAAGGTAACGGGTGATCTGGCAAACGCGCGCGGCGAATTGGAGCGGGAGAAACGGAATCGCGACGCGCTGGAACGATTGGTGAAGCAGGGCGCAGCAACGAAGGATGAAGTGGCGGCGAATGAGTTGGCGTTGGCGAAGGCGCAGGAAGAAGTGAACCGCCTGGTGGGCGTGAAGCAGGAATACGACCGCGGCGTAAGTGTAGACGCATCGCACGCGACGTTGACGGTGGAGCAGGCGCAGAGCGAGGTGGCGGCGCTGGAAGATAAAGTGAGGCAGGGAAGAATTATCGCGCCGGCAGACGGCACGCTGTATTCATTTCCGGCGAAGACCGGGGATTTCGTGAAGGTGGGAGATTTGCTGGCGGAAATGGCCGACCTGCATAAAGTGCGAGTGCGGGCGTTTATCGATGAACCGGAAATGGGCGGACTGGAAGTGGGCGACCCAGTGAAGATCACCTGGGACGCGTTGCCGAACCGGGTGTGGCAGGGGAAGACGGAGATTGTGCCGAAGCAGGTGGTGTCGCGAGGAAACAGGAGCGTGGGCGAACTGCTGTGTTCGGTGGCGAACGACAAGCTGGAGTTGCTGCCGAATACCAACGTGAACGTGCGCATCAATGCGAAGGAACGGAACAATGTGGTGGCGGTTTCGCGAGGAGCGGTGGAGTCTGAGAGCGGGAAACGCTACGTGTTTGTGGTGAAAAAAGGCGTGGGAACGGAGACGCTGGAGAAGCGGCAGATCGAGGTGGGGATCGCGGACGCGACAAATTACGAGGTAGTCAGCGGGCTGAAGGAAAATGAGGTCGTCGCGCTGCCGGGAGATGTAGAATTTCGCGATGGAATGAAGGTGAAGGTTGTGAATATGGACACCTCCAACCAAGGAAGCGGGAAGGATGCGACTGGGCTCTAAACTGGTGAAAGTAGCGACGGTGTGCGTGCTGTTGGGGAAATGTGCGTTGGGACAGGACGCGTCGCTGGCGCAAGCGACCAAATATTACGAAGACGGCGAATACGGGAAAGCGGTCGAGATGCTGAAGGCGACGGCCGCGAAAGATCCGAATAACGGCGACATTCAAGTTCTGCTGACGAAATCCTACCTGGAATTAAATCAAATCGATGCAGCGGTGAGCAGCGGCGAAAAAGCGGTGGCCATCAATCCGAAGAATTCGGATTATCACCGGTGGTTGGGCGAAGCGTATGGGGCGAAGGCTGATCGGTCGTCGATGTTCAGCGCATATGCGCTGGCGCGGAAGACACAAAAAGAGTTTGAGGCGGGCGTACAGCTCGACGAGAAGAACTTCGATGTGGCACAGGATCTGGTGGAGTACGACTGCACGGCACCTGGAGTGGTGGGCGGCGGAGAAGACAAGGCCCAGCCAATAATTCAGAAATTAAATTCGCTGGATGCCGCAGAAGGGCACTACGCCGCGGGAAATTGCCGGGCGGTGAAGAAGGATTATGCGACGGCGGATGCGGAGTTCCAGAAAGCGCTGGACGCGAAGCTGAAGTCCGTGGATCGCGTGTACGAGATTGCGGATTATTTTGCGCAGCGTGGGCAGGGTGAAAAAGTGCTGGCGGCGACAGATGCGGGGCAGGCGCTGGCTCCGCAAGATGTGCGAGTGAATTATTTTCGCGCTGTGGGATGGATCGTAGAGAAAGAAAAGCTGCCTGATGCGCAAAAGCTGATGAAGCAATATTTGCAGGATGCGCCGAAACGGCCGGGTGCGCCCAAGCCAGCGCAAGCGCACTATTGGCTGGGACGCGCGTATGAAGCGGACAAAAATGCCAGCGGCGCACGGAGCGAATATGAAGCCGCGGTGAAGTTGGACGGAAAGTTCAAGCCGGCGCAAGAGGGACTGAAGCGCTTGGGGAATTCCTGATATGCAATTCAACGAAGCTATGTCAGTGGCGGTGGACGCATTGCGCGCGAACAAATTGCGGGCGGTGCTGACATCGATCGGAGTAATCATCGGAAGTGCCTCAATCGTGCTGGTCGTGACCGTGGCGTTGACCAGTAAGAAGTATGTGATCTCGCAGATCGAGGCGATTGGATCGAATCTGGTGTGGGCGGAAATGGTGAAGACGCCCGATAAGGTGCAGCCATTGAGTTATCGATTGACGCTACAAGATATGGCTGCGGCGAAAGAAGCGATTCCGGCGGCCGTACTGGTGGCGGGGTTCACGGACATGCCGATGACCGTGGTGGCGCACGGACAGACGAGGCCGGTGAGCCTGATTGGCGTGACGGATGGATACCAGCAAATCCGGCGGCTGATCATTATGCGGGGACGTTACTTCGATACCGCGGACGGGGAAACGCACGACAAAGTCTGTCTGATCACGCAGAAACTGGCGGACCGGGTGTTTGGCGTCGACAACCCGATTGGCCGGTCGATTCGCATGCAGGAATTAACGTTCACAGTGATTGGGATTTTCAAGGAACGCGCGGCGACCTACGGATTGACGGAGCTGCAAGACGAATCGGTACTGATTCCGCTGACGCTGATGAGGTATTACACCGGAACGGAAATATTGCAGCAAGTGCTGGCGCAAGCAGCGTCGCCCGATGAAGTGGAGAGCGTGGCGCGGCAAATGGAACGCTTGCTGAAGAGCAGGCATCCCGCGGAAGCTTCTTACGATGTTCGAACACTGACCGCAATACTGAGCGCCGCGCGAACGATCTCGCTGGCGCTGACGCTGGTGTTGATCGTGGTGGCGGCGATTGCGCTGCTGATCAGCGGCGTTGGGATTATGAACATTATGCTAGTAACGGTGCGAGAGCGTACGCGGGAAATTGGAATTCGAAAAGCGATTGGCGCGGCGCGAAAAGAGATTTTGTCGCAATTTTTGATTGAAGCGTTTCTGATCAGCGGTGGCGGCGCGGTGATCGGAATTTTGCTCGGCGTGTTGATACCGGTGCTGGTGCAGCAATTGCTGCCAGGGAATTTGCGTGTGCCGATTTCGGGGATGAGCGTGATTGTGGCGTTTCTGGTGTCGTGTTCGACGGGGCTATTTTTTGGGTGGTTGCCGGCAAGCCAGGCCGCGGGGCTGGAACCTATAGAATCGCTACGCTACGAATAGCGATTGGCGACGTCAAGACAGAAATTCGGGAACAAGTTGGAGGGGAAATGATTGCCTGGAAGCGATGGATGGCGTGTGCGGGATTGTGTTTCATGATGGTGGGACCGGCGCGTTCCCAGGTAGATACCTTCAATCCGAAAGAAACACCAGGGGAAGCCGAGCGAGGTCCTGCGCCGGCATATCAGGTTCCCGATGGCCTCGTTACGCTGACGCTAAAGCGGGCCATAGAGCTGGCACTGCAGAACAGTAAGGACATCCAGTTGGCGAAGCTGCAGGTGCGGCTGGCGACGGATGTGGCGAACATAACAGGCGCTTCCTTTAAGCCGAATTTGTACATCGGATCCGGCGCGGGATATACCTACGGCATTCCATCGACGTTGGGTGGCCAAGCACCGTCGGTCTTTAACCTGACGTATACCCAACAAATGTTGAATGAACCGCTGCGGGCGGTCCGCAAGGAACAGGAAGAAGAAACGCGGGCGCAGCAAGTGCGTCTGGAAGAGACGCGCGAACTGGTGATGGCTCGCGTGGCCAGCGCGTATCTCGAACTGGTGAAAGTGCGCCATGCGTTGGAACTGCTGCGCAAAGAAAAGGGCAGCGCTGACAAAATTGTAGAGGTGACGCAACAGCGGCAAGGCGAAGGCTACGAGTTGCAAACCGAAGTGACCAAGGCGCAACTGACGCGCGCACAAGTGGTACAGCGAATTTTCCGGTTAGAGGGACGCCAGGACGAGCTGGAAGTTTTTCTGCGCAGCCAAGTGGGATTAACGGCTGATCAGCCTTTGGATGTGATGCCCGAAGAGTTGCCGGGTCCGGCGGAACAAGAAGGCGCCAACTTGATTGCCATGGCTTCACAGAACAGCCCGAGCATCTTGCTGGCGGAATCGGATGTGCGAGGGAAGGAGTTCCGGCTGATCGGCGAGAAGCGCGGGCGTTGGCCGACCATCGAGCTGGTGTCGCTGTATCAGGTGCTGGCGAAGTTCAATAACTACGATAAATATTTGAGCAATCCTGCCAATTTTCGTTACAACAACCTGAATGCCGGTGTGAACGTGAATATGCCATTGTTCAGCGCCAAAACGAGCGCGAACATCGAATTGGCCAAGGCCAACCTGGAAGTGGCGAAATTTAATCTGGCGAGCCAGCGCACGCAGGTGAGCGCGGACGTGCGGCAGAAATCGCGCAAAGTGCAGGAGGCGGATGCCACGAAAGAGGTGGCGCGACTGGAGTTGCAGCTTTCGCAGCAGAGTTTGGCGGTGGTGCAGTCGCAGTTCACGGAAGGAAAACTGAATTTGCGGGATGTGGAACGAGCGCGATTGGATGAGAACGAGAAGTGGATGACGTATCTGGATACGAATTTTCAGCGGCAGCAGGCGGAATTGGAGTTGCTGAGGACGGCGGGACAGTTGGATAAGGTGCTGGAGTAAGGAGAGGCGTGATTCGTGACTGGTGACTCGTGATTCGGAATCGAGTTGAAAGTCGAAAGTCTCTTACCACAGAGAGCACGGAGGGCGCGGAGAGTTTTGGGGTACGGCTTGATTGTGCATGTCGGCTGAGCTCGTCCAATCCTAACGATGCATGGTGGCGGAGCTTGAGTTGAATGCTGGAAAAAGAGAGTTTGCGATTGTTGGCGGAGGCGGTGGAACGGTTAGAGGCTGGGTTCGCGGCGCTACCGGCCAGTGAGTTGGACGTGCCGGAAAAGGCGCGAATGGGTGAGGTGCTCGCGGCCGCGGCGGAACGACTGCAAGACAACTATCCCTATTTTCATCCGATGTATGCGGGGCAGATGCTGAAACCGCCGCATCCGGTGGCGCGCGCGGCGTACGCGCTGGCGCAGTGGATCAATCCCAATAATCACGCGATGGATGGAGGGCGGGCTTCGTCTGCGATGGAGAAAGAGGCGGTCGCAGAAATTGCGAAGATGTTCGGTTGGGATGCGTTTCTGGGGCATCTGTGCGGCGGCGGGACGATGGCGAATCTGGAGGCGTTGTGGGTAGCGGAACAGATTGCGCCGGGAAAGACGATTTTGGCGAGCGACCAGGCGCACTACACGCATGGCCGAATCAGCGGAGTGCTGCAGCTTCCGTTTGAGGCGGTTGCTTCGGACGCGATAGGGCGGATGGACATTGCAGCTCTGCGGGCGCGAGTAGAGCGGGGCGATGTTGGCACGGTCGTGGCGACGATGGGGACGACGGCGACGGGGTCCGTCGATGGGTTGGCCGAAATTTTGGAGTTGCGCGAGAAATTTGGATTTCGAATTCATGCGGACGCGGCGTACGGCGGATACTTTGTGTTGGCGGAAAATCTTGGTGGGGAAGCGCGGCGCGCGTTCGATCACCTTGCGGAGGTGGATTCGATTGTGATTGATCCGCACAAGCATGGATTGCAGCCGTATGGATGCGGTTGCGTACTGTTTCGCGATCCGGGCGTGGGAAAATTTTACAAGCACGATTCGCCGTACACGTATTTCAGTTCGACGGAGCTGCATTTGGGGGAGATCAGCCTGGAGTGTTCGCGGCCGGGAGCGGCGGCGGTGGCGTTGTGGGCTACGCAGCGGCTCTTGCCGCTTGATAAAGGCGGGGAATTCGCGAAGGGGCTGGAGGCTTGCCGATCGGCGGCGCTGGAACTTCATCGGAAGATTGAGGGAGATGGGCGGTTCGTGGCGGCGTTCGAACCGGAGCTGGACATTGTGGTGTTTGCGCCGCGCGCGGAGAGTGTGAGCGAGGCTTCGAAACGTTCGCGGGAGATTTTTGAGGCGGCGGCGCGAAAGAACCTGCACCTGGCGGTGGCGGGGCTGCCGGTAAAGTTCTTTGAGGGGAAGTTGGGGAGCATGAAGCGGGATCAGGAGACGATGACGTGTTTGCGGTCGGTGCTGATGAAGCCGGAGCACCGGGAGTGGCTGGAAAGGATTTGGGAGGCGCTGGTTGAGGCGGCCGACGCAACCACGAAAGGGTTAACCTAACGGTCGCGGCCAGCTCTCCGCATGTAGAAGTCCCGCGTGGGTCTCCTCGCGAATGGTCGGCTGAACACTGGCGCAGTTTATGATGCAAGTACCACTTAATGCGGTATTTAGCAGTTGAGTGCAGGTTAGGCGCCGTTGGCAGAAAGCCGTGCGGGGATGCAACCAAGTCGGGTAAACTATTATCTACTAGCTGAGTGCAAGAGCGCTCCACACGAGGGAAAGTGTGTGGGGTGAAGGCGCGAAAGTTTTGCACAGGAACGCTCCACAAGGCTGAGGGTGACGAATGCCAGATGTAATGAAAACCTTGTTATTGAATCCGCCGAGTTTCGAGAATTTTGACGGCGGAGCTAGTTCGCGGTGGCCCGCGACTCGCGAGATTGAGTCCTACTGGTATCCGGTATGGCTGACGTACCCGGCCGGAATGATTCCGGGCAGCCGCCTGCTGGACGCTTCCCCACACAAAGTGAATTGGCAGCAGACGGTAGAGATCTGCAAGGACTACGAGTTTTTGGTGCTGTACACGTCGACGGTGGGATTTGAGAGCGACGTCAAGTTGCTGCGGAAGATCAAGGAATCGAACCCGTCACTGAAGGTAGCGTTCGTAGGACCGCACGGGCACATCAAGCCAGACGAAACGCTGAACGCCAGCATGGACATCGATTTTGTGACGCGCGGCGAATTCGACCATTCGGTGACGGAGTTTGCGCACGGCAAGCCGCTGGAATCGATCCTGGGCGTGAGCTATCGCAAGGATGGCAAGAACGTCCACAACGCGCCGCGTCCGCAATTGCACACGGAAGAACTGGATGCGCTGCCGTTTGCCACGGACATTTACAAGAGAGATTTGCAGATCGAGCGGTACAACGTGCCGTTTCTGCTGAACCCGTTCGTGTCGTTCTACAGCTCGCGCGGGTGCCCGGCGCTGTGCACGTTCTGCATGTGGCCGCAGACGGTTTCGGGCCACGCGTGGCGCGTGCGTTCGGTAGACAACGTGGTGCAGGAAGTGAAGAACGCGATTCAGTACTTCCCGCAGATGAAAGAGATTTTCTTCGACGACGACACGTTTAACATCCGCAAAGACCGCGCGATCGAGTTAAGCCAGAAATTCAAGCCGCTAAAGTTTCAGTGGTCGTGCACGGCGCGCTGCCACAGCAAGTATGAAGAATTGAAAGCCATGGCGGATGGCGGAGCGCGTTTGTTCATCGTGGGCTTCGAATCCGGCGATCCGCAGATTCTGAAGAACATCAAGAAGGGCGCGACCGTGGAAATGGCGCGCGAGTTCATGAAGAATTGCCGCAAAGTCGGGATCAAGGTACACGGCGACTTCATCATTGGCTTGCCTGGGGAGACCAAGGAAACGATCAACAAGACCATCGATTTTGCGAAGGAACTGGATTGCGAAACGATTCAGGTGTCGCTGGCGCACGCCATGCCAGGGACCGAGTTGCATGACCAGATGGCTAAGGAAGGTTTCCTGCGAGTAGAAGCGCTGGCGGACCAGGGCGGACATCAATTGCCGCACATCGAGTTCCCGCACTTGTCGAAGGCGGAAATGATGGCGGGCGTGACGCGGTTTTACGACGAATACTATTTCCGGCCGAAGGTTGTGTGGCGCATCGTGAAAGAAGCGCTGTGGGATAGCCACGAGCGCAAGCGCCTGTACCACGAGGCCACGGACTTCCTGAAGTTGCGCGCCGAGCGCTTGAAGTGGGCGAGAGAAGGCGGAGACACACCGAGCAGGATGGTGTCTGTGCCAGAAACGCCGTCGGCTAGCGGCAACGACTGATAATCCCTAGAAATGCATTACGAGCGCAGACTCAGAATTAAGACCTTGTGTATGGTCTTGCTGATGGTGGTGTGCGCCAACGTCGGCGACCTGATGCTGAAGCGAGGCATGGTGCAGATTGGCGCCGTGCACGTGAGCGCCGAGGGACTGTGGCAAGCTCTCGTGGCGACAGCGGGCAACGGAACCATCTGGCTGGGGATTTTGTTTCTGGTGGGATTTACGCTGAGCTACATGACGGCAGTGAGCTGGGCGGACTACAGCTACGTGATGCCGGCAGGGGCGTTTGGGTATGCGGTGCAGACGATGCTGGCGGTAGTAATTCTGCATGAGGCGGTGAATGCCAAGCGCTGGGTGGGCGTGGTGATGATCTGCGTGGGCGTCATGCTGGTGGGGCAAACGAAACCCAGCACGACAGCGTCGACCGTCAACGTGAAGCCGGTGACGCCATGATCCGCGTGCTGCTGATGCTGGTGTTCTTCATCTGCTGCAGCACGGGCGGCGAAATTGCCATGACCTACGGGATGAAGCAGGTGGGCGAGCCGGAAAGATTCCGTCCGAGAGAATTGCTGCGATTTTTGTGGAGCGCCGCGAAGAACGGATGGATCTGGCTGGCGGTGCCGCTGATGGCCGCGTCATTCTATTCGCTACTGATATTGCTATCGTGGGCGCCGATCAGCCTGGTGATACCGGCGTCGGCGTTTAATTACGTCGTCGGAACGTTTGGGGCGAAATACCTGCTGAAGGAAGATGTGACCATCAAGAGATGGCTGGGCGTGCTGATGGTATGCGCCGGTGTGACCCTGGTGCTGATTACGGGCTGAATGTGATTCTCGCCGTTGTGATTTGAGCAAGTCCGTTTCATTCCAGGTCAACTCCACACGAGCTTTTCATCGTGCCGGCCTGAATCTGCGTTAGTATCAAAGCACTTCTCTTCTAAGGAAAATAAATGTCGATCATTCGGCGGGTGCTTGGCCCACTGGCGGTGTCCGTTCTTGTCTGCTCGGCGGCATTTTGCCATGCGGCGGCTCCGTCCAAAACAGAAGACCCGAGTTATGCGAGTGAACCTTACGTCGTCGAACAGTTGCGGACCACGGTTCGTTTCGAAGCCGATGGCAAGGGCCAAAAAGAACAAATCTTGCGAGTGCGTGTGCAATCCGAGTCGGCGGTACGCGAATTTGGGTTGCTCGTTTACCCATACATGGCTAGTTTCGAGACCCTGGATGTGGTTTATGTCCGGGTGAGGAAGCCGGACGGAACAGTTGTCGAGACTCCGGCCAGCGAAATTCAAGAATTGGACTCCGCGGTAAGTCGTCAGGCCCCGATGTATACCGATCAACGCGAAAAACATATCGCGGTGAAGTCCCTCAGCGTGGGCGATAAATTGGAAGTGGATTTACGTTGGACTGCCCACGAAGCGATGGCGCCCGGTCACTTCTGGTTCGACTACAATTTTTTCGAAGGTGGAATATGTCTCGACGAGCAGGTCGAGGTCAACGTGCCTGGGGACGTTACGCTAAAGGTTTCTAGCGCTGCTGCTGCTCCGGAGATCAAACAGGACGGCGCTCGTAAAATCTACTCGTTTCATTCAGCGTACTTGCACCGAGCCCCGGAAAAGAGCGAGGACGAGAAAATTCCGGCATGGGAAGCGAACTTTTATGGACTGGCGCCGCCAACCGTGCAGATCAGTTCTTTCGCTTCCTGGGCAGATGTGGGCGCCTGGTATGGAGGATTACAGCAATCGCGGGTGCAGGTTACGCCCAGGATTCGCTCTACCGCCGAGGACATTATTAAAGGGAAGACTACCGATGAAGAAAAAATTCGGGCGCTCTATGAGTATGTCGCAACACGCATTCGCTACATCGGAATCGATCTAGGAGCGGGGCGCTACACTCCACACGCAGCCGAAGATGTGCTGAACAATCGATATGGTGACTGCAAAGATAAGCACACGCTTTTAGCGGCGCTTCTGGAATCGGTTGGCCTGCACGCCTATCCAGCGCTGATCAGTTCGAAATTTAAAATAAACGCCGACCTTCCTACGGGCAGTGTTTTCGATCACGTGATCACCGCAATTCCTCAGGGAGATTCGTATATTTTTCTGGATACCACGCCTGAGGTGGCGCCGTTTCGCTTGTTGGTGGACGCTGAGGGCACGGCAAGCGCTGGTCATCCCAGGAAATGCTCCTGCTAAATTGATGAGCACACCATCGGAACCACCTGCGCCCAATCGGGAAGAATATCGAATGGATGCGTCGCTAAACGACAAGGGAACTCTCGACGGCAAGGCTCGTTTCGAGGATCGAGGAGATCCCGAACTCGTTTTACGGCTAGCTTATCGGAATACTCCGCAGAATAAGTGGAACGAGCTGATGCAAGCGATTTCCGGAGGAATGGGGTTTGGAGGTGCAGTAAGTAACGTTGCCGCCGAGCAGCCGGAAAAAACGTCCGAGCCTTTTTGGTTTACGTATGATTACCATCGGGCAGATTATTCGGACTGGAAGGAACGCCGAATCTCGCTGCCATATCCTCCGCTTTTCTTGCAGGAGTTAAATGAGGCGCAGAAAAAATCCAAAGAGGCGCTTCCTCTTGGATCGCAGCAGGAATTCTTTTACAAGGCGTCCTTGAAACTTCCGGAAGGTGTCCAGCCCATCACTCCGTCAGTAATCGAACTGAAAAATGACTTCGCTGAATACACGTCAACCTATGCATTCCAGGGTGGAGTGCTAGTGGGTACCCGCCATTTGATTACGAAAGTGCGCGAAGTGCCGGGCGCGCAGCGTGCGGAATACAGTGCCTTCGTAAAACAGATGGAAGATGACATTCAGCAATGGATCATTCTGTTTGGCGATTTCGAACAGGGTTCCGCCCTCCACAAAGGCCAAGCGCTTCTGA
>DASXLU010000271.1:0-3926 GCA_036496065.1 Candidatus Acidiferrum sp. | reverse complement strand
CGGCGCTTCCCGTCTTCCTCTTCTTCACCCGCGATCTCGATGAAATCGTACTCGATCAAGCCGTGAGTGACTTCTTCGCAGGCGATTCGCGTAGCCTTTTGCGTGCGCAGGTTGTCGACGAGCGGCGGTGCGCCCGCCATGATCTGCCGGGCGCGTCGAGCTGCCAGCACGACGTACGCAAACTGGCTCTCGGGAGCTTTGGTTTGCACGGTCATTAGAATGTTACCCTCCAAACGATGCCAGGACCTGACTTACTCGATCGTGACGCCGCTCCCTGGAGCAACGCAAGGCCATGACGATGGCTTGAGCTTCTCTTCCGGCGCGTTCCACGTCGTCATTCACTACACAAAAATCGTAAAACTTTTCGCTCGCCACAATTTCCGCGCGAGCTTTCGAAAGCCTTCGGGCAATTTCCTCGTCTGCATCCTGCCCCCGGCTGCGCAACCGATCCTCGAGGGCTTGCCGCGACGGAGGCAAAATAAAAATCGCAACCGACTCAGGAATTTTCTCTTTCACTTGCGCCGCGCCTTGCACATCAATTTCCAGCACAAGGTCCAAACCTTTGGCGCGCGATTCACTGAGCCACTTCTTCGGCGTCCCATAGGAATGTTTGCCGAAGACACGCGCGTATTCGAGAAACTCGCCACGTTTCACCATAGCCTCGAATTCCGCTTCGGAGACGAAATCATAGCATTTTCCAGTGGCCTCGGTCGCGCGAGGCGGCCTGGTAGTACACGACACCGAAGACATGGTTCCCGGCAGTTCCAGAATTCTTGGCACCAGCGTCGACTTCCCGGAACCCGATGGTCCCGACACAATCACCAGCAGCGGAGAAACCGGCTTGTCTTCGCTCATTCGATGTTTTGTACCTGCTCCCGGAGTTTTTCGATTTCAGCTTTGATTTCCAACGCGATGCCGGTGATTGCCAATGCGTCGGTTTCCACTCCCGGCGTTTTAGACAACATAGTGTTCGCTTCGCGGTGCATTTCCTGCAACAGAAAATCGAGCTTCTTACCGAGTTCGCCCGCGCCATCCAGCAACTTGGCGAATTGCAGCAAGTGGCTGCGTAAACGATCCAGTTCCTCGCTGATGTCGCTGCGCTCCGCAAGCAGTGCGGCTTCCTGCGCGACGCGACCCGGATCCACCACCGCGCCATTCAAAATTTCCCGCAGCCGCGCTTCCAGCCGCCGCGCAAACGCTGGCCGCAACGCCGCCACCAGTTCGCGAACTTGCTCCGCCTGCACTCCTATACGTGCCACTCGCGCTCGCAACTCTTCCGTGAGGTGCCGGCCTTCCACGCGCCGCATCTCGTCTAACTTCGAAAGCGCTTCCAACAAGTGCCGCTCCAGCGCTTTGCCAAATTCGTCTTGCTCTTCTTCGGAATCCGGCAACGCTGGCGCCAGTCCGGCAATCACTCCGGGCAATCGCAGCAGGCTCACAAGATCCAGTTCGGCCTTCGCGCCCGTTTGCTGGCGGAGCTCGTCCGCCACGCGCAAATATGATTGCAGCAGCTCGCGATTCACGTGCACCGGAGCCGCTTGCCCGGGCTCGACATTCACGTGAACATCAATATGCCCGCGATGGATGCGCTCGCGCACGGTTTGCCGCAAGCGATGCTCGTACGGCTCCAACGATTCCGGGATGCGCATCTTCACATCCAGGAAACGATGGTTCACGCTTTTCACGCTGACGCGAACCAGCCAACCGTTAAACTCGCCGCGCGCCGTGGCGTAACCGGTCATCGAGCGGCAATCCGGCTTGGCGGCCGGGGCCTTGCGATCGTCCACTGTGCTCTTGGTAATCATGGTTTGTTCTTAAGTCCCGCGGGGTTCGGATTGCGCAAATCGGCCGGCGTCAACACCTCGTCGTCAGCGAACTGCAAATCATGCAGCCGAGCGTAGCTACCGCCGCTTGCGAGGAGTTCCGAGTGTGTGCCACGTTCGCGTATCTGCCCGTCTTCCAATACTAGAATCTTATCGGCTTTTCGTATGGTTCCCAAACGGTGGGCGATCACAAATGTGGTGCGCCCGACCATCAAGTTGCTCAGCGCCTTCTGAACGTAGAGTTCCGACTCCGAGTCCAACTCTGAAGTAGCTTCGTCGAGAATCAAAATTGGCGAATCTTTCAGGATGGCGCGCGCAATCGCGATGCGCTGACGTTGCCCGCCGCTGAGTCGCGTTCCGCGTTCGCCGATCAGCGTGTCGTAGCCCTGCGGCAATTCCAGGATGAAATCGTGCGCCAGAGCCGCCCGCGCCGCTTCCACCACGTGCTCCTGCGAAACGGCTGTCATCCCGTAACAAATATTGTTGCGCACCGTGTCGTGGAACAAAATATTTTCCTGAGTAACCATGGCGATCTGCCCGCGCAGTGAACGCAGCGTCACTTTGGCAATGTCGCGGCCGTCAATCCGAATCGCGCCGGAGCTCACTTCATAAAATCGTGGAATCAGATTGACCAGAGTCGTTTTGCCGGCGCCGCTCGAACCGATAAACGCGACCAGTTCGCCTTTACGTGCAGCGAAACTGATATCGCGTAACACTGGTGCGTCGTCATACGAGAAGCTCACATTTTCAAATTTGATGTCGCGCGAAAACACCGGCATCTCCACCGGGCCCGGCCGGTCCTGCTCTTCCTGATGCAAGTCGAGATATGCGAAGACCTGCGTGGTTGCGCCCTGCGCCTGTTCGAATTGCTGGTACACCGCGCCAAGTTTTTTGATTGGTTCGTAGGACTTGAATAAGGCGTACACGAAGGCGAAAAACATTCCGACGGTCATCTGCTGCAAACGAATCTTGTCGCGCGCGTAGAGCAAGATCAGCGAAATCACTACCGGGAGAAGTAAATCCATCAGAGGAGAAGTGCCGACCTGCGCGCGCACCCAACGCATGGTTTCGCGCAGCAAGCGCCTAGCAGCCGTGTGGAATTTATTGATCTCGAAATCTTCCATGCCGAACGCTTTGACAATGCGGTTCCCGGTGACGGTCTCCTGCAAAATCTGGTTCAACTCGCCGAGCTTGTTCTGGCTGCTCTCGACCGAACGCCGAATCCTCCGGCCCAGCTTACCCACCGGCCACAACACCAGCGGCATAAACACAGAGCAGCCCAGCGTCATTTTCCAATCGATAGTGAAGAGGACCACCATGAAGGCGACGAACGCAAAGCTTTGCCGGAATACATCGGCGAGATATTCCGAAAGAGCGGGACGCGCGCGCTCAACATCATTGATTACCGCGGACATCACCCGGCCCGTGGGCTGCGAATGGAAGAATCCGATCGGCTGGCGAATGATTTTTTCGTACACCACATTGCGCAAATTGGTGATGGCGCGATGCCCCACGAACTGCACTAGCGTGGTTCCGCCAAATTCCGCGAGCGACTTCACGAAAAACACGACGAGTAGCGAAATGGCCACAACCGCCCAGACGTTGTGAATGCTATGCGGAAAGAAACGGTTCAGATAAATCGCCGGGCCATCATGCGGAAACTGAAAAAGCAATACGTTGGAATCTGGAGCGCCGGGGTTCAACACGCGGTCCACGATCGGCTTGATCATCAGCGCGATAACAGCTTCCGCAAGCCCGACCACCGCTAGCAGCACCACGCCCGCAGCGAGCGACAACCGGTACGGCTTCACGTAGCCCAGCAAGCGCTTCAATTGAGGTGATAACAGCAAAACAGGTCTTGCCCCCGAGAAGATTCCCCACTTGGTACGCTATTCGGCTGCAACGCGGTGTGTCAAGTTTTGGGCCGCTCTCGACCGCCAACTCGATACGTCAATATTACTTTTCGATATCGCGATGAACCACCCGCGCGACATATCCGTGTTTTTCCAGCGCGCGTTTCAGCCACTCGGCCATCATCACGGAACGGTGCTTTCCGCCTGTGCACCCGAACGCAATCGTCAGATAGCTTTTTCCTTCTTCGAT
>DASXLU010000270.1:0-4726 GCA_036496065.1 Candidatus Acidiferrum sp. | reverse complement strand
GGAAATTACTTGCCAAAGTTTTCCGAGAATTATTTCACGTCGGAGTACAAGACCGATTGGGGCGCCGCCATAAATTTTCACGGCAAACACTCCCGGCCCGTACGGGAATTCTTTAGCTCCAATGCCGCCTATTGGATAAAGGAATATCACTTGGATGGTCTGCGTCTGGATGCCACGCAAAACATGTATGACCTGCCGCACGATCATATCCTGGCGGAAATCGGCCGCCGCTCCCGCAGAGCCGCAGAGCCGAGAAGCGTTATTTTGGTAGCCGAGAACGAGCCACAGGAATCCAAGCTTATACGGCCTGTTAGCGCGGGCGGCTACGGTCTGGATGCGATTTGGAATGACGACTTCCATCATAGTGCCATCGTCGCTACTATCGGGAGTCGCGAATCCTACTTTGCGGATTATCTTGGCTCACCGCAGGAAATAATCTCGGCCATGAAGTACGGTTTTCTCTTTCAGGGCCAGTGGTATTCCTGGCAGAAGCAGCGGCGCGGCACTTCTACGTTCGGGACGGACCCCGCAGCAATGGTGGCGTATTTGCAAAATCATGATCAGATTGCCAATTCCGGTCGCGGCCGGCGCCTTCACCAATTAGCCAGTTTCGGCAATTACAAAGCGATGACTGCTGTTTGCCTGTTAGGCCCCGCAACGCCTTTGCTTTTCCAAGGTCAGGAATTTGCCTCTTCGGCGCCGTTTCTCTTTTTCGCGGAACACAAACCCGAACTCGCAGAGATGGTCCGGAAGGGTCGCATCGAGTTTCTCAGTCAGTGGCGGAGCATTGCCACCGGCCAACTTACTTTGAACGATCCTTGCGACAAATCCACTTTCGAAAAGTGCCGCCTGGATTTTTCTGAGCGGGAAAAAAATAGCGGGGTATATGTCCTCCATCGTGACCTGCTGAAACTTCGGAAGTCTGAGCCGTTGTTTTCTCGCCAAACGCGACAACTCGATGGCGCTGTACTTGGTCCGCAAGCTTTTGTCATCAGATTTTTTTCGGACAATTACCAGGATGATCGCTTGCTCATCGTGAACCTGGGGGTTCAGTTGGACTTGAACCCCTCGCCCGTTCCTTTACTTGGTCCGCCAGAAGACACTGGCTGGACCACGCTTTGGTCCAGCGAAGATCCCCGTTATGGCGGCAATGGTACGCCGCCGTTAGACTCCGAATTGAATTGGATCATTCCTGCTCACGCGGCCGTCGTGCTCAAACCAGAGCGGAAAGGAGGCCTTGGACAATGATGAGCGACACACTGCAACGCATTGGCTATCGAAAGGGTGAAGAAAATGCACGCGAAGCGCTCGTCGACAAGGAATGGCTCGTCACCAACGGCCTCGGTGGCTATGCTTCGGGAAGTTTGGCCGGAGTGATTACACGCGGTTTCCACGGCTACCTTGTCGCGGCTTTGCCCACACCCCTTGGCCGCACCATGCTGCTCAACGACCTGATCGAAAAAGTCGAAATTCCCAACGGCCCCTCAGTGCAGCTCAGCGGCGAAGAGCGCGTCAATGTCCCGTTAAGGGCGCAGGGCACCGAATACCTGGAAGAATTCCGGCTCGAAGATGGCATCCCGGTCTGGGTGTTTAAATTTGGCGATGTGATTCTCGAAAAGCGTGTAATTATGGTCCACCGCCAAAATACTGTTCACGTCAACTATCGCCTCAGAGCCGGAACAGGTCTGCGCATGACCCTGCGCCCTTCCGTCAATTTCCGCCATCATGAAGCGCCGGTCAGCACGCCCTTAGCTGGAAACTATGCGTTCACCGTTGTCGAAGATACGTTCGAAATCTCTTCGCAGACCGGTATCCCTCCGCTTCGATTGATGCTGCACGGACGCGACAAATTCCTCACCATGGACCGCACTCGTTTTCAGGAGGTCGTCTATCGCATCGAAGAGAGCCGCGGCTATGCCGCGCACGGCGATCTTTGGAGTCCCGGATACTTTTCCGTTTTTCTCACGCCTGATGATCCCGTCACATTGGTAGCTTCCGCCGAATCGTGGGAAGCGGTGCGCGCCATCAGTCCCCAATACGCCGAGGACGCGGAACGGCTGCGTCGCAAGCGTCTACTTGCGCGCGCTGCTGACGTGCCGCCGAAAACGCCAGCTGCGGAGCTCGTGCTTGCCGCCGATCAATTCATAATCGTTCCGGAAGGGCGCGAAGACGATACCGTGCGCGCGCGGGCCGCTGGTGACGAAGTTCGCTCCATCATCGCGGGTTATCCGTGGTTCACCGATTGGGGACGCGACACCATGATCTCGCTGGAAGGTCTAACGTTGGCCACCGGCCGTCACACCGAAGCGGGCTACATTTTGCGCACCTTTGCGCACTACGTTCGTCACGGCCTAATCCCCAACATGTTTCCAGAGGGCCGCGACGAAGGTCTTTACCATACTGCTGATGCCACGCTCTGGTTCTTTCATGCCACGTCTCGATACCTCTCCATTTCGGGCGACGATTTGTTTCTAGCGCAAATTATGCCGGAGCTGGAAAAGATCATCGACTATCACTTGCGCGGAACCGATTTCGGCATTTCCGTCGATCCGAAAGACGGCTTGTTGCACCAGGGCGCGGCCGGCTACCAGCTAACGTGGATGGATGCGAAGGTAGACGATTGGGTCGTTACACCACGGCGCGGCAAAGCGGTGGAAATCAACGCGCTTTGGTACAACGCACTCTGCCTCCTGAGAGACTGGCTCCGCACAGACGGCCAGTCTGCCAAAGCTGAAGCGATCGAGAAACACGCCCAGCAGGCGCGGGACTCCTTTCAGAAACGCTTCTGGTATGCGAAAGGAAATTATCTGTACGACGTGGTCGATGGAGAAAATGGCGACGATCCGTCGCTTCGACCAAATCAGGTCTTCGCAATTTCTTTGGATTTTCCCATCCTGTCGCAAAACCGCTGGGCCCCCGTCATGCAATGCCTCGAGCGCAATCTCCTCACTCCGGTCGGCCTGCGCTCACTCGCGCCTGGTGAGAAGGACTATAAAGCGCAATATTATGGCAACCTCCGCGCACGAGATGCTGCCTATCACCAGGGAACCGTCTGGCCTTGGCTTATTGGTCCTTATATCGACGCCTGGCTCAGGCTTCATCCGGACCAAATTGAGCACGCAGAGAAATTATTGCGTACACTGGAAGACCGCTTAGCGGAAAATGGCATTGGAACTATCGGAGAAATTTTCGATGCCGAAGCTCCCTACACGCACCGCGGTTGCGTGGCCCAGGCTTGGAGTGTTTCGGAAGTCCTTCGCTCGATGGTCAAGCTGACGGCTCTCAAAAAGCGTAACGAACTCACTAAAGTAGCGTAGCGAATATGAGCCTCCTGTGAACATTGGCCGGTGCAGTGGAATCCTTTTGCATCTGACCTCTCTGCCCGGCCGATTCGGTATCGGCGATTTAGGGCCGGAGAGTCGGCGCTTCGTCGACTATTTGGCAGACGCGCGACAAAAACTCTGGTGCGTTTTGCCATTAGGCCCTACCGGACGAGAAAATTCTCCGTATCAATGCCAATCGGCCTTCGCAGGCAATCCCTTGCTTATCAGTCCCGAGCAATTGCAAGATCAGGGCTATCTCTCGAAGAAAGACTTGCAATCGATTCCTCGATTCCCGTTATCGCGTGTAGATTTCCCCGCGGTTCGGCGCTTTAAAGAAGAGTTGCTCAAGAAAGCTTTCCGCGCGTTTTCCGAAAATCGCCAATATGCACGTTTCGAACGCGAAAATTCCTGGTGGCTCGAACCCTACGCAACCTTCATGGGCTTGCACCAAGCAAATGGCGGAGTTCGCTGGACTCGTTTCGATCCGAAGATCAAACCGGCCGCCGACGTCTTGCGCTTCCACAAATTCGTTCAGTTCGAATTCGCCCGGCAGTGGCAGGCGCTTCGCGACTATTGCGCCAAACGCGGCATTTCCATCATGGGCGACATGCCTTTTTACGTCGAACATGACAGCGTAGACGTCTGGAGCAATCGTGCCTTCTTCGATCTTCGTTCAGATGGAGAACCACGCACCATCGGCGGCGTCCCTCCGGACTATTTCAGTCGCGACGGACAATTGTGGGGCAATCCCACCTATTGCTGGGATCGTTTGCAAAAAACCAAGTTCCAGTGGTGGCTCGATCGCTTTCGCGCGGCGTTCGAACGAGTCGACATTCTCCGGCTAGACCACTTTCGTGGGTTTGAAGCCTTCTGGAGTGTCCGTGCGGATTCTTCTACTGCGCGAAAGGGCCGCTGGATGAAATCTCCAGGCGTTCACCTTTTCGAGACGGTGCGCAAGCAACTTGGCTCGCTACCATTTGTCGCGGAAAATCTGGGAATCATCACTCCGAGCGTCGAAGAGCTTCGTCGCCAGTTCGCATTCCCGGGTATGGCGGTACTGCAATTTGGTTTTGACGAAGAAGGCACGCACCGGCCCAATAATTATGTGCGTTCGCTCGTCAGTTTTACAGGCACGCACGACAACGACACTACTAAGGGTTGGTTCGCCTCTCTTCAGCGTTCGGCTCGGCTTCGTGGACATGCTTCGGATCGAGCGACTCTTCATCGCGTTAAGACCTACCTGCAGCAGGATGGCCGCGAGATCCAGTGGTCCTTCATTCAGACCGTGCTCACATCCGTCGCGGACATCGCTATTGTTCCGATGCAAGATGTATTAGGGTTAGGCTCAGAAGCGCGCATGAACCTGCCGGGCCGCGCAAAAGGGAACTGGGATTGGCGCTTGC